>JANPIT010000220.1:0-6686 GCA_031425115.1 Opitutaceae bacterium
CCACTCGCCGAGATCGGCAATGTAGACCGCCCGCGTGTCGTTATGCACGCCATTGAAAACGATGAAGCGGCCCGTCGCATCCCACACCGGATGTTGGTCGATGCGAAACTCGGTGGTGAGCTTCGCGCTATCGCTGCGCCGCGCGAGCACGTGCGCGATCGCCACTTCGTTTTTCGTTCGCAGGTCGATCATCCGCAACGGCACCGTGCCATCGCCCCGCGCCAGCGGCTCGTGCGTATAGGCATCGGTGATCATGAACGGCAGTTTCGGGTGCATCGACGGATGCCCGGAACCGACGGGATGGATCGAGCGCAGATTCGTCCCGTCGTAGCGCACGCTGACGATATCGAGGTCCTTCGTGCCATCGCGCATGTTTAAGTTGATCGTAATATTCTCCCCGTCGGGCGCCCACATCGGGTGGTGCCCACCGCGCGCATATTGTTTCGGCGTTACCGCCAGCCGGATGTCCGAACCGTCGCCCTTCATCGTCACGAGCGTGAGCAGCCGCGGCCCGCCCCTCGGCGCCGCCGGATCGTGCCAGCGCAGAAATGCCAGCACGCGCGTGCCCTGCGGATTCCACCGAATCTGAAAGCAGTAAAACTCCATTCGCTCCGCATCCGGAATCTCGAGCTTGGGCACCGCCTGCTCATAGATGTCGCGAATCGACGCGATCATCCGCGCCTTGCCCGTCGCAAGCTCAGTCACGAACAAGCCGTCGTCGCTGACCGGTCCCAGATTCTTCCGCGTTTTCTCCTCCGGGAGCACCACGCCGTAGCCGACCTGAATTTTTCGCGAGGCGATCAGGTTGTAGGACGTCAGCTTCGTGCCATCGGGCGACACCGTGAAAACCGTGCCGTCGAGCTTGCGCGACTTTCCCGTCGCGGGATCCAGGTGCACCGCAAAGGGCGTCCACGTGGCCACGTCGACGTCGTTGAAAAACAAATCCGTATCCGTCTTCCCCCATTGCAGGTTCGCGCCCATCTGCGTTTCCCAACCGCGAGTCTCCGCGACCACGCGCTCCTTGCCCGTCTGTAGATCGACGAGCACCACTTCGCCAGCCTCACCGGGTTGCGGCGTGCGCACTTCATTGGGCAGGCGAAATAACCCGACGTAGCGCCCGGAAGGACTGATGGGCGATGTGTCGAAGAAACGATGGATGATCCGCCCGCTCGCGATCCGCACGATCGGCACTTTCGCCTCGAACTCACTCGCCGACGGAAACCGCGCGAAGAACTCTGCCGGCGCAGCGCTGGCGCGGGTGCGCAACGCGCTGAAGACCCCTGCCCCGGCGATCACCGCCGCCGATTGGCCAAGAAATACTCTGCGATTCATCGCGCTCAAAACGTCCCCTTGAACCCGACATACCACGTCGCGCCGTAATTGATGCGACCGCGAACGATCCGGTCAGCGGGCGTCGACGGGCCGAAGGTCACGGTGTCTTCGTTGGCGGAGTTCACGTTGCGACCCGTGACGAAGACCGAATACTGGCGCGTGAAGCGATACTCGGCCGAAAGGTCGGCGATCGCCCGCGCCTGCAAATACGTGATCGTGTTGGGCTCGGTGCCGGCGTTCGTCACGCGGCCCTGTTCAATCCGCCCGCGATGATTCACCGCCAGGCGGAGCGTGTAGCGATCCCGGCTGAAGGTGACCCCATAGTTGTAAGTTTTTTTCACGAAGCCGGTGAAGCTGGCCTGCTGCGAGCCCTGCACGCGCTGGAGCGTGAGATTGCCGAAAATGGTGAATCCGCGCGCCCAGTGCGGCAGAAACACGAGATTCTGGCGGTAGTCGAATTCCGTGCCGGTAACGCGCGCAGCGCCCACGTTCCGCGTCGTGCTCACCATGTAGCCCAGCGCCTGGCCGTAGATGGCGGGGTCGATCCCATACGGGTCCAGCAAATCGTCGGTCGCCGGCTGCAGGCCGGTCCCCCAAAAATCCGTGATGTCGCGGCGATAGGCGCGCGCCGACACCACGCCGGTCGACGGTTCGTTGAAATAGTATTCGAGCGCGACGCCGTAGCTGTTCGCATACCACGGCTTCAGGTTGGGATTGGTAAGCGTGATCGTCCGCGCGGTCGTCTCCGTGTCCGGCAGGTTCATCGACGGGAGAATGTTTCCGAAATCGGGCCGGTTGAACGACCGGCCGAACGACGCTCGCGCAATCAGGTTCGGCCGGATCTTGAAGAGCCCGTTGATGCTGGGAAAAAAATCGTCATACGATTTCTTCGAATGCGCGCCGCGCTCGGTATACGCGAGCCGCGTCCCGGCCAGGCTGGCCAGTGGCGCCGTCACAATGGGCCGGCCGGTGGCATCGCGGACGATCTGGCCGCTCGCGTTGCGCTGATAGATCAGCGTCGGATCGATCAACGGACCGTTGCCGTCATCCTCCGTCCACTCGTAACGCACCCCACCGGTGACCTGCAACCGGCCGCCGAGCAGGCTGGTGTCGAGGCGGAGATAAGGCGCAAGAATGGTCTCGGTGATCGCCTGCGATCCCGTCACGCGACTGCGGTAGGCGGTCACGGCCTCGGCCTCGGTGGCCGTGAAATACGCCGGATTCGAGCGGTAAGTGCCGCCAATCTGATCGAGGTCGAACCACTGCATGCGGGGCCCAAACTTGAGATCGCGCTGCGAATAACTCGGATCGAGCCATTGAGCCGCATTGTCGTCCGCCGTTCGCGCCACCCCATCGGCGCCGATGAAACTGCTGCCGAAAGTCGGCCGGCGGATGTCGCGATGTTCCGATCGCAGATCGGCGCCGGCTTTCACCGTGACGGGCAGCACGAGATTGAGCTCGCGCTTGGCGTGCCCGTTGAGGGTGCGCACGATCGCCGCACTGTTGAAGTTCTGGCCGGACACCGTTTCGAGACGGTAGTTGGAAAGATTATACGGATCGACCTCGCGCCCGGTCGCGTCCTTGACGGAGACGACGGACGGATGATCGACCGTCAACCCGTCGAAGCGCACCGTCACGTTGCGGAAGAAGGCGTTGTTCCCGAGGAAATACCCTTCGTTGGAATAGTTGTTGGACGCGGCCCAGTAGGCGCCCGCAACCTGCCACTGCCAGATCGGACCGTCGTGCTTGTAGCGAAAACTCGGGGCCCAAGTCGTATTATTCTTCTCGCGCGCATCGGTCAGAATTTGCACGAAGCCCGCACCGGCGGCGCCCTGCGTGAAATCCGGCCCGAAGGACTCGACGCGACCGGTGTCGAAGTTCAGCTGCCGGACCCAGAATTCCTGTTGGTGATAAGAATACTGAAACCCCACGGTCAGCACATCGGAGCGGCGGATGCGCCAGTCGGCCGAGAGGCTGAGCGTATTCCGGCCGGTAATCTTCGGCCGTTCCTGCAGGCGATAGCGCGCGAGATAAGGCTTGTCGGGCGTCGTCGCAGGAAAATTCGCCGACTGCGCCGCCACGGTCGGCACCCAATCCTGGGTGATCCCCGGCCCGTTGTTGTAGGTGCGCGTGACGAGCGCGCTGGCGGTGAATCCAAAGTTGCGCGTGACCGGCACCACCGCGCTCACCTCGAGATTGGGCAGGAAAACGTATTCCTTGTTTTGAAACGGGCCGGGCTCCTTCTTGAAGCTGAAGTCGTCGCCCCGGAACGAGAGGTGCGTCTTGATCATATACGTCGGTCGAGAGCGCTCGAAGCTGCTGCGACTGACGAGATTCACGGACCCGCCAATGGCATTCGCCGGGGAGTCGGGATTCTGCGAGCGCGACACCTCCACGCGTGCGACGCTGCTGACGGCGATATTTTCGAATTCGACCTGACGGTTCGCATTGGAACCGGTGGCGCTCGCAATGCCCATGCCGTCGAGCGTGAGCGGCGTGCCCCCGGGAGGCACTCCGCCAATCGACAGCGTCAAGCCGTCGCTGCCGCTGCGGTTGAGAGTCACGCCGGGCATATACTTCGCAAACTCACCCACGTTGCCATCGGCGATGTCGCCGAACGAATCCGTGGAAACGATATTCTTGATTTCGGCCGCGTAGCGCTGCTCGTTCACCGCGACATCCGAGGCGGCCATGTCGCGCTTCGCTGCAACGGTGAACGCGTCGAGCCGCACGGTCCCATCATTCGCCGCCTGCTTCTCGGCGCGGAGGGTGAAATTCCCCGCGGCGCGCTGGCCCGCCACGACCGTCACCGCCTGCGTTTCAGAGGGAAATCCCGTGTAAATCACGCGCACGCTCACCTCGCCAGCCGGCACGCGCGGAAAGCTGTAATTGCCGTGCTCGTCGGTAGACGTCTCGAGCCGCAGCGCCTCGATCACGACGCGGGCATTGTTCAAATAGCTGCCGCTGTCCGCGTTGAGCACGCGGCCTTCGATGGCGCCGTTTCCCGTCGCGCTGGTCGCGGAGGGCACGCGATCCACCGTCAGCGCCCCGGTCCGCCCGTCCTGCACCGTGCGGAGATCAGTTCCCGCGATGAGACGATCGAGCGCCTCGCGCGCACTGAAGGTGCCCTTGACCGCGTTCGTGCGCACACCCGTGACCTTGTCGCCCGAGAAAATGAACTGGCCGCCCGCCTGCTCGGAAAAGGTGCGCAAGGTGGTTTCGGCCGCTCCCGACGGAATATCGAACGCGCGTTTCACCGGCTCGGCGGCGATCGCGGAGGTCGCTGCGGTCAGAGCGAGGCACAGCCCGCCGAAGAGGAACGCCAACGCTCGGCATCGGCGCAGGCGGAGCAGGAAGAAAACGACCGTGGAGGAGGAGCAGTTCATCAGGGTTTGGGCGCGGGTAGTCGGTGCCCTTAACCCCCAAGACTGCCGCACGAACCTTTTCCGTTACGAAATCGAAAAAAATTATCGCATCGGCAGTAACACCGTCTCGCCGGGCGTCCGCAACTCCGCTTTCACGTCGATCGACGCTCTCAAGAGACGGGTGAAACCTTCCAAGTTATCCGCGCGAAAAACTCCCGTCAGCGTCAGGCCACGAAGCTTGGCGTCGCCGATCGTCAACTGGTGCCGGTTGTAGTGATTAAAACCGGCGACCACTTCCTCGAGCGGGGTGTTGCTAAAGATGAGTCGCGTGGTCTGCCAGCCGAGCGCCTCGTCGATCTCAGCACGGCCGACATCGTTGATCGCAACCGCCGGCGCCGCGCTCGCAGCCGAACGCTCGATGACCGCGCGCTGCCCGGCTACGAGCGGCGCGGGTGTGGTCGAGGCGAGCGTCGTTACTGTGGACACCCCCGTCCGCAAAGATTCAGTGCCGGCGACCGCTGCGACCTCCGGCGCAGCCGGCGACACGTGCTCGATCTGCACTTTTCCCTCGGTCACCAGCACCTCGATCGCGGCGGATGCCAGCCGCACATTGAAAGCGGTGCCGACCGCTCGGACGGTGACCGATCCTGCCGTGACGAAAAACGGCCGGTCGGGATTCTTCGCCACGATGAAGTGCGCTTCGCCGTCGGCGAGCCGCACCCGGCGTTCGGAGGCCGTAAACTCCACCTCGATCCGACTGCTGCCGTTTAACTCGGCGACGGAACCGTCGGGCAGTGTCATCCGGCGCACGGTGCTATCGAGAATCCGCACGCTTTCTGAAACGACGATCCGGGTTTCCACGACAGGACGCGCCAGCCGGTTCCAGCCGACGAAACCAATCGCCATCGCCGCGGCTGTGGCCAACGCGGTGGAGAACCACGTGATGCGTCGGCGCGCTTTTCGTCCCGCCCGCGCCCGCGCGACAATGGCATCTGCCATCGCGTTCAGATCAGGTTGCGTCCGGACCGCGTCCAAGCCCGTCCAGGCCGTGCTGATACGCCGCAGCTCGGCGCGATGCCGCCCATCGGCATTCTCCCATTCGGTCAGTGCGCGCGCTTCGCTCCGCGAAAGGCCGCGGTCGCGGCGCACCACCCACTCGGCGGCCGTCTGCGCAATGACCTGATCCGGTTTTGGGTCAGCGTGGTCCATCGGCGTCAGCATTGCCCGCCCACCCCGCGGGCCCGGAGAAAGTCGGCGCAGCGGCGTGTGCCCTTGGCGGCGAGCGCCTCGACGGTGTGCTCGGCGATGCCCAGCAGCGCGGCGATTTCTTTTTGCGAAAGACCTTTGATTTTTCGGAGGAGGAGCACTTCACGACAACGTTCGGGCAACGCGTGAATGGCCTCCGTGAGCAGGGCAATTTCCTGCCGCCGGCAAACCTGTTCCACGACGTCGCTCTCCCCCACCAAGACGGCCGCCTCGGCATTTTCCGTTATGGGAATCAAGACCGCGCGGCCTTTTCGCTGGATGAAGTCACGCACCGCGTTCCGCGCGATGGCGAAGAGCAACGGCTTCGGCGAGCGGATCGTCCCGGTGTTTTTTGCGCGCAGCATCCGCGCGAAACAGTCCTGCACGAGATCATCAACGTCGGCGAGCGACGGCAGTGACTGGCGTAAATACGAACGCAGCGGCTGCTCGTGCGGCAAGACCTCTTCCGCGAACCAGCGCGACTGGTCGTTGAACGTTAGCTGTTCGGTCGGGGGCGGACTCACACGGGGTTCGGTTGGGGGCGAAGCGTCGCGATATGTGGCCCCACCCGCTGCGATGTCACTCTGAAAACATGCGACGCGAAACTCGGACAAGAGGCACGGAGCGACGCTCCTCCGGCCATCACGACTCGCGCAGCACCACGGTTCCTGCCACCCGATCCTCGACTGCTTGCCGGTTCGGATCCCAAAGCAGTTTCAGAAACCCCGTGAAGCCCATCGCCAC
>JANPIT010000221.1:0-1797 GCA_031425115.1 Opitutaceae bacterium
GCGCCTCCGTCGTGCCGAGATTGAGCGCGCCCAACCAGTCCACCTCCAGCGCGAACAAATCGAAGAGCTCCTTCACCGCGCCCGTGGTCACGAGCTTCTCCGCCACGACTCCGCCGAGGCTCTCAAGGTCCAGCACGCCGCGGCCCGCCACATAGTCAAGCCGACCCACGAGCTGCGCCGCGCAATCGGGGTTCGGACAACGAATCGCGACCTCCCCCTCCACCTGCACGACACCGGTGCTGCACACCGGACACTTTTCGGGAAACGCATACGGCACGCACTCCGGGGTGCGGCCCGCCGGATCCACCCCAATGACCGCCGGAATAATTTCGCCCGCCTTCTCGACGTAAACGCGATCCCCGACGCGAATGTCTTTGCGCGCGATCTCGTCGCGGTTGTGCAACGTCGCGCGCGCCACGGTCGTGCCCGCGAGCTGCACCGGTTCCAATTCCGCGACGGGCGTCAGCACACCCGTGCGGCCGACTTGAATCGTGATTGCTTTGAGGCGCGTCTCCGCCCGCTCCGGCGCAAACTTGTAGGCGCACGCCCAGCGCGGCGAAAGCTTCCGCGCGCTCTGACCCTCACCGCGATAGCCCGCGAGTTGTTGCTCACCGAAGTCGTCGAGTTTCACCACCACGCCGTCCGTCGCATAGGATAACGTCGCACGCAGCGCATCGATCCGCCGAATGGCCGCGACCACCTCTTCGATGCCACGCGCCACACTTCGATGCTCGAGTCCGGGCAGGCCCCACTGCGACAACGCGCCATGCCACGCCGCCTGCGTATCCACCGGCACCTCGGGCTCACACGCCCCGAGACCGTAAAGCACGATCTCGAGTCCGCGCGCTTTAACGCCCGCCGTATCGAGCTGCTTGAGCGTGCCCGAAGCGAGATTGCGCGGATTCGCGTAAGGCTCGAGTCCCGCCTCCTGCTGCGCCTGATTGATGCGCGCGAAAGCCTCGAACCGCAGGAAAATTTCCCCGCGAATTTCCACCAGCGTCGGCACGGGCACCTCCATCAAATCCGTCGGTGCGCGCAACGTGTGTGGCAGATTCGCGATCGTTTTCACGTTCACCGTCACATCGTCGCCCTCCTCGCCATCGCCGCGCGTCACCGCTCGCACCAACTTCCCGCGCTCGTAGGTCAAGCTGATCGAAGCGCCATCGATCTTCGGCTCGACCGAGTAGACGAGATCGTCGCGGCCGAAGAGCTTCGCCAAGCGGGCGTGGAATTCGCGCAGCTCCGCCTCGTCGTAGGTATTGTCGAGCGTGGTCATCGCCTGCCGATGTTTCGCGCGCGCGAAACCCTCGGTGCGATCATCGCCAATCTTCTGTGTGGGTGAGTCCGCACTCGCAAACTGGGGAAACGCCTTTTCCAAGTCCGCCAGCTCCCGGACCAGCTGGTCGAAATCGAAATCGCTGATCTCCGGCCGCGACTTCGTGCGGTAGAGTTCCTCGTGGTGCGCGACAATGGTGCGCAGGACGAGAATGCGTTGCTGGGCCTCGGACGGAGTCATGGGAAAAGGATGCAATGCCTCGGCCTCGCGTAGTCGAGCAGATGGCAAGTCCACGTATCCCGCAGGTGACCCCGGCTCATGGGGCAGCCTCCACCGCCTGCAGCCACGTCTTCGCCTGCGTATAGTCCGGCCGCAGCGCTACCGCGGCACGCAATTCCCGCAACGCCTCTTCCCGCCGCCCGAGCCGCGCGTAGGTCAAGCCGAGGTGCGCCCGCGACTCCGCATTGTTTGGCGCCGCCGCGACTGCCCGCGCATAACTCGTCGCCGCCTCCGCCAATTGC
>JANPIT010000222.1:0-2080 GCA_031425115.1 Opitutaceae bacterium
TCCTCCAGGTTGATACGCGCCCCACCCCGCGGCCCGTCAGCCTCTGGTGGGAGCACACTCCCGCCGGTTTCGACAATCAGCACCGACTCCTCGCCGCGCCCGAGCTCTACGATCTCGAGGCCGACGTCGGCGAAAAGCACAACGTCGCCGCGCAACACCCCGGGATCGTCGCGCGCCTCGCGCAGCACGCCCGCGACTTCGACGCTGCGCTCCAGCGCGACAAGCGCCCCATGCAATTCAGCCCCGGCCCGCCTCGGCCGGCCCCGGGAGCTATCCGCACTGCGGAAACGAAGCTCTCCCCATGAACTCCTCCGCCCCGGGCCTGTCCGCACGTGCGCTGCGCGGCGCGGTTGCGGCCTTTCCTCCTCGGGTGCCTGCACGCCCAACCCGCCGCTACCCGCACGCCCTTCGCCGCGCCGTTTCGCCAGCGCATCAACAACGGCTCGCTCTGGACCATCGGGGTGAAGGGATCGTTCTGCGAGTGTAACCTCACCATGCCATTCTCATCTAGTCGGGTTCTTGTAGGTCAGCTCGCTTGCGAGCGCGGATTGGGCGCGCGCAAGCGCGCTGGCCTACCTATTCTCATCTGGGCCGCCCTGCTCGCGCCCGCACTCTTCGCCCAATCCGATCCCGCGAAGAAGGTCCCGGCCAAAAAAGCTCCCGCGCAAAAAACCGCGCTCCCGCCCGCGCTCCTCGCGGGACTCGAGTCGCATCAAGGCCTCACCTACGCCCGCTACGGCGCGCGCGAGCTCCAGCTCGATCTCCACCGCCCCGCCGTGCGCGGTGCGCCGCTCCCCGCGATCGTGTGCATCCACGGCGGTGGCTGGTTCAAGGGCGAGCGGGGGAACATGACGCAACTCGCACAGGCCCTCGCCGCGCGCGGCTACGTCGCCGTCACGATCAGCTACCGGCTGTCCGGTGAAGCGAAGTTTCCCGCCGCGATCCAAGATGCCAAGGCCGCCGTCCGCTGGCTCCGCGCCAACGCTGCGACCTACGGCATCGACCCCGACGCCATCGGCGTCACCGGCCAATCCGCCGGGGGCCATCTCGCCGCGCTCCTCGCCACGAGCGGCGGCATCACCACGCTTGAAGGCGAGGGCGGTCACGCCGCGCACGCCTCCGCCGTGCAGGCCGCCGTCGCGATGGGTGCGCAGAGTGATTTCGAGACACCGCGCATCCGCGACCTCTCCGACAAGCCCGACGACCCGCACTACCGCACCTTCCTGGGCGGCTCGCAGCAAGAGATACCCACGACCTACGCGCTCGGCTCTCCGCGACGCCATCTTGATCGCACGGATCCACCGCTCGGCTTCGTGACTGGCGAACTCGACGACTCCTCCACCCGCGCCGACGCCACGCGCCGCGATCTGCAAAAGCTCGGCATCGCCACCGTCCTCACAGTCATCCCACAGGCTCCTCACGCCTTCTTCGGCCAGCAGCGCGCCTTCGACATCGCGGTCAACGCCTGCGACGCCTTCTTCACGCTCCACCTCAAGCACCGCAGCCGCCCGCCCGTCGAGTCCACGCTCGCGTCTTCGCCGTTCGCGTCCGGCGCACATTGGACGATGCTCGGCGGCGGCTACGCCGGCAGCGAGGGTGCGCAGTGGATCGGCGACACGCTCAAGGTCAAGGGCCTCGACGGCCTTGCCTTCGATTCCGCCGGCCGACTCTGGTGCGCCGCGCTCGACGGCGTGCACGTATTCGATCCGGCTGGTCGCGATCTCGGCGTGATCGCGTTACCGTCTAAGCCCACCGCGATCGCGTTTTCACCCGCGTCCCCACACCTCGTCTGCGTGACCACGCGCGACGCCGCCTTTGTCGCGGTGCTCCGCTAGCCTCTCTGCACGCTCGCCCTCCTTCGCCGCCCACCCATGCCTTCCTCCGCTGTCACACTCAAACTCGGCGTCACGCTCGACGTCTTCGCCCAGGCGATTACCGGCCCGACTCCGTTCAAGACCGACGGCACGACGGGTCGACGCGACATCCGGATCATCGAGGCGGTCTATGTCTCGGTTGCACCGGGTGGAGAAATTGTTTCAATCGTCGCATGAGCCCGCTGCATTTGATCACTTCCGCTGCG
>JANPIT010000223.1:0-1630 GCA_031425115.1 Opitutaceae bacterium
TTTTCATTCGTCCGGTGACATTGAAGGACGGACCGCACCTCGCGCTGGTATGGCGCTACGCCACGCGCGACGTGACCAAAAATCTTCCGCCCGCCGCTGCGGTTGCGCAACTCGAGCCGCTCATCGGAGGCGACTTCCTCGACGCTCACCTCTTCACGTCGATCCAGCATGCCCAATTCGAGTCACAACCGGATGGCACCGCCCGGCTGAAGCTCACGCCGGCACCCGCACTCGCCACCGGATCGGTCGGTCCAGCTCCCACCGTTATTCACGCTGCAACCTCTCCCTCCCCCGTCCTCGGAAGCGGCGGTGCGCATGATCGCATCAAGACTCGCGCGATCCGTCCCGACGCTCCGTGGCTGCGCGATCTCGGCGTGACCAATGATCGCGCCCAACCACGCGAGGGCATGGCGGACAAATATCGGCAGATTCAGAAATTCGCGGAGCTGCTGTCGCACTTGCTCGTCGAGGCCGACTTGCCGGCGGATCGGCCGCTGCGGGTCATTGATATGGGCAGCGGCAAGGGCTACCTGACGTTTGCCTTGGCCGAGGTGCTCGGCGAACGCGCGCACGTGCTTGGGATCGAAGCCCGCCCCGAACTCGTCGCCCTCTGTAACCGCGTCGCGGTTACACACCGGCTCGCGCCCCGGCTCACCTTTCACGCTGGCACGATCGCCGACGCGCCCGTCGGCGAGTGCGACGTGCTGATCGCTTTGCACGCCTGCGATACCGCGACCGATGATGCGTTGGCCCGCGGGCTCGCAGCGGGCGCACGTTTGCTCGTCGTCGCGCCGTGTTGTCAAAAGGAACTTCGCCCGCAACTCACCGCCCCTCCCGTCCTCGCCACGGCGCTGCGCCACGGAATTTTTCAGGAGCGGCAAGCCGAGTTCGTGACCGACGCGCTGCGCGCACACCTGCTCGAGTGGGCGGGCTATCGCACCAAGGTGTTCGAATTTATTTCCACGGAACACACGGCGAAAAATCTCATGATCGCGGCGATCAAGGCCAGCGCAGGACCCGCGAGGACCGATGCCGTTGAAGCGCAGCGCCTCAGGGCGTTTGCGGCGTTCTACGGTATCCGCCGCCAACGACTGGCCGAGCACGTGGGCTTCCCGCTTTCCCCGGGCACCTAGCCGCGCTCCCGGAGTCCATGCTCGCATGACTCTGGGGCGCGAACTCTTCATCGGGCTGGCCAGTGCCGCGGCCCTGGCCGCGGCAGACCCGACCATTCAATTCACCGGGGTGCTCACTGCGGACGGAAAGACCCAGCTCGCGCTCACCGACAAGGCCAGCGATACGACCGTCTGGGTCGCGGACCGCGGCGAGTTCAAGGGTTATGCGATCACACGCTACGACGCGAAGGAAGAGACCATCGTGGTGACGAAAGACGGAAAGGAATATCGGCTTTCGCTCGCCGCCCCGCAGCAACGATCCGCCCCGCGCCCCGGCGCGCTCGGGGTCGCCGCGCCACCGACTACGAACGAGTCCGCCATTCGCTCCATTCGCAGCAATCTCCGCTCGCTGGTCGCAGCAGCGCGCCAGTATCAAACGGAGAAGGGCGTCGCGTCAGTCTCGTATGCCGACCTGGTCGGCCCTGGAAAATTCATCGGCGACCTCAAATCGATCGCCG
>JANPIT010000224.1:0-7310 GCA_031425115.1 Opitutaceae bacterium
CCGCGCCACGTCGCATGCCCGAACATCCGAGCCCAGGAATGACCGGCGCGCTGCCGCTGGAGGTAGGAATAGGCCATGGAGATTCCCACCATGAACATGAACGAGGGCTGGATCAGGTCCCAGAAGCCGATGCCGATCCACTCGACGTGCTCAAATTGATGATACACGGCGGCCCAAAAGCCGGAGTCCGGAGTAGCCTTCAGATGATTGCGCGCGGTCGCGGCCAGGCCAAAACCGTTGAACGCGAGCGCCACCATGATGAGGCCGCGGTAGGCATCGAGCGATTGGAGTCGGGTCGACGCACTACTGGCGACCTGCGGCGCGCCTACTTCGGTCGACGGAGCTGCGACAGCAGAAGTCATGGGAGGGGTGGCGTCAGCGCAGGCGCGCAGGTGGCTTTCGTCAAGGTCGCAGACTGACGCGGGCTGCGAGCTGCTCGTCGTCCGGCGTGACTCGATTCCGTTGCGCGCGTCTGCATTGCCTGCCCTGGCGGCACACCCACGCTGAGCCCAGCAGCCCCCTCCGACATGAGCTTCCGTCGTTTCCACCGTAAACGGCGTTGTGGTCGCTGCCGGAGAGGTTGCAGCGGACAGCGCGCCGCACACGCTGAAGTTTTCGGTGCCGATCGACCGCAGCAGCTGGGTGGCGCTGCGCCAGTTTACTCAGCGACATGCCAATCCCATCACCGTGATCGTGCTCGGTTGTTTCGATCAGCTTTGGCGGGTGCGAGGCAGACGGATCGCCGCGAGCGAACGGCCGGAGGCGGAAAAAGCTTACGACGAAGCGTGTGCCTTCTACCGGAAGGTGTCGGCCGAAGCGCCGTCGACGCGCTGCGTCGCCTTGCTCGAGCGGAAATCTCAGGGAGTTTGGCGCGGCAAGGTGCGGGCCAGAAACGAGAGGATGGTCGCGCGCAGGGCCGGCGTGTCGAAAGCCTTGCCGCCGTGACCTGCCCCTGGGAGCTCTTGGAGCTCGGAGGATACGCCCACCCGCTGCAGTGCGGCGTGAAGCCTTCGGCTCTGGTCGATGGGGACCTGGGGGTCGGCGTCGCCGTGTAAAATGAGAAAGGGGGGGTCGTCCTGGGAGACCTGATACAACGCGCTGGCCTCGCGCGCGAGCGCCGGGCGGTCGCGCACGATCCCGCCGAGGAGCCGGGCGCCGTTTGCTTTTGCAAGGTCAACGTCGGTCTTGCCGCCGTTTGGCGTATTCGCGGGCATCGTGAGCAGATCGGCCGGCCCGTAAAAATCGATGACGGCCTGCACCCGACTGGAAACGGTTTCACCAGACACTAC
Organism: Opitutaceae bacterium; assembly: GCA_031425115.1. Classification (GTDB taxonomy): domain Bacteria; phylum Verrucomicrobiota; class Verrucomicrobiia; order Opitutales; family Opitutaceae; genus ER46. Next base: position 1,290 of record JANPIT010000224.1, read on the forward strand.
CGCGCTGGTGCCAACGAGGGCGGCCACGTGGGCGCCCGACGAGCCGCCAGCAATGGCGATGCGGGCGGGATCGAGATGGTATTGAGCGGCATTCGCCCGGAGCCAGCGCACCGCTGCGCGGGGATCCTCCAACTGCGCAGGCCAACCGGCGTGGTGGAGTAGCCGGACGTCGAGACTCGCGACGGCGTAACCTTCGGCCGCAAGCCAGGTGAGGGGGCAGTTGATTTTGCTGCCGGACTTCCAACCGCCGCCGTGCACCCAAACCAGAACCGGCAGGGGATGTGCGGGGGCTTTCTCCGGTAGATAGAGATCGAGCGCCAGATTGCCGGAGGGCGTGCGCGTGTAGTCCAGGTTGGCGACGAGCTTGACGCTGATCGGGAGCACGGGGCGTGCCTCGCCGACGGGCCGCGCGTGCGTCGGTTTGATACCGGTCGCGGCATCCCCCAGATCCGCGCGCGCGGCGGCAGCCACCTGCTGCAGCCGAGCCACGATTTCCGGATGATCAGCCGCGACATCGCGGGTTTCGCCGGGGTCCGCTTTTAGATCATAGAGCGCGAGCCCGATGTGCTCGAACTTGTAGCCGTGCCGGCTCGCGATGCCGCGCAGCCCGGAGTTCTGAATTGAGCCGCTGGCACCGGGCACGATCTGACCGAAGTTGGACGGCTTGCCACCGCGTCCAGGGCCGGCGATGAGCGTGAGGTATTCGTGCGGCACGTGCAGTTTCCAATCTCCCTGCCGCACGGCGTGCAGGTCGTTTGTCGAATAATACCAAAACTCCTCGCGACCCTTCGCGCCCGCCTCGCCCAGCAGTAGAGGGGTCAGATCGAGGCCATCCTGCTTCACGTCGGGCCGCGGGGCACCGACGACGGCAGCGAGGGTTGCGTGCAAATCCATCGCGGCGATCAATTGATCGGCGCTGCGCCCCGCTGCCACTCGACCCGGCCACCGCGCGATGAGCGGCGTGCGTTGGCCGCCTTCAAAGACGGTCAACTTTCCCTCGCGGAAGGGGCCCGCGGATCCGGCATGTTCGCCATACGAGGTCCACGGGCCGTTGTCCGACGAAAAAAGCACGAGCGTGCGCTCATCGAGACCATGCCGCCGAAGTGCGGCCATGATCTCGCCGACGGACCAGTCCAGTTCCTGCACCACATCGCCGTAGAGACCGCGTGCGCTGGTCCCACGGAATTTCTCCGAGGCGAAAATTGGCACGTGAGGCATGACATGGGCGAGGTAGAGGAAGAACGGTTTCGCGCGATTGCGTTCGATAAACGACACCGCGCGCGCCGTGAACCGCTGCGTGAACTGCGCCTGATCCGGATCGGCTTCGACGATCTCCTCCTGGTCGTAGAGCGGCAGAGACGGGAGACCGGGCGTGACGGGATGGAGCGGCCCGAGGTCGTTGGAGTAGGGGATACCGAACCATTCGTCGAAGCCGCGTCGCGTGGGGAGGAACGGCTGATGGTGGCCCAAGTGCCATTTTCCGAAAATCCCCGTGGCGTAGCCGCGATCCTGGCAGAGGTTGCTCAGCAACTTCTCGCGGGGGTGAATTCCCGTCGTGCTCGTGTGGTTGAGCGCGCCGCCCATACCGACGCGGTTGGGATATGCGCCGGTCAAAAGCGCCGCGCGCGATGCGGTGCAGACCGCCTGCCCCACGTAGAAACTCGTGAACTTGCTCCCTTCCGCGGCCAGGCGATCGATGTGCGGCGTGCGGATATCCTTGGCTCCGAAACAACCCAGGTCGGCGTAGCCGAGATCGTCGACAAAGATGAGGATGACATTCGGCGGAGTTGCGGGCGCCGCGCCACGGCAGGGCGCGAGCACCAGCACCGCGAAGAAGACCCACCACAAGTGTTTGAGCGCGCCAGGCGCCGTTCCGAAAGATCGACCGCGGGGTAACATCGCCCAAACCTAGGGTGCGCGTGAGGTGAGGCGAGCGTGTTTCCCACGCGTCCGACCACCGTATTCATTTTTTGATGTCGCCTAATCGAATGTGGTGGGCGCGATTACGTTGCCAACCGTGCGAGCAGGATGCGCCGGGCGTCACAGTCGCGTTCGCAACTAAAAACCTATGCAAAAACAAATCCTCCTCGCGGTCACGGCCGCTCTGCTCAGTCTCCCGCTCGCGTCTCACGCCGCGGACGAAGCCAAGAAGAAGGGCCCTTACATGGCCGCCGATGCTGATAACGATGGCAAGGTCACGCTCGTGGAATACGTCGCCTCGGTGAAGGACAAGCTCGACGAGACCGCCGCCAAGGCGAAGTTCGCCGATCTCGACAAGGACAAGAATGGCTCTTTGAGCCGGGAAGAGTTCAACGCCGGCGCCGGCGAGAAAAAAGGCGGCAAGAAAAAGAAAGACGGCGCCAACTGAGACATCGCTGTCTTTAACCCCCCGACGGCGGCCATGACCTGGCCGCCGTTTTTTCGTATCCAGCAATCAAGTATTCGCCCGCGAAGTCTAGGCGAAGAGGTCCATCACGGCCTTCCCCTTGCCGTCGTTCGTGACGTAGAAAGGCCGCTTCTCCACATCGTAATGGTGAGTCGCGGGAATCCCCATGGCCCGGTAGATCGTAGCGTGTAGGTCCGTAATGGTTACGGGGTCCTTGAGCGTCTTGCAGGGGCGCTCGTCGGCGGTGATGCCGTGCACATAGCCGCGCTTCAATCCGCCGCCGAACATCAGCACACTGCCCGCCGCCGTGAAGTGCCGGTGCATGCCGTAATGTTTCGAATCCTGGATGACCTCGGGCACCTCGACTTGATCTTTCACGCCGCGGTCGGGTTTGCCTTCGACCATCATATCGCGGCTAAACTCGCTCGCGATGACGATGAGTGTGCGGTCGAGCAAGCCACGCGCCTCGAGGTCGCGCACGAGCTGCGCGATGGGAGCATCGATCGCCTGCTTCATGCCGACGAGCCGCGCGTGGCCGTTCTCGTGCGTATCCCAGTTGAGAAAGGGGATGTATTCCGTCGTAACCTCGATAAACCGCGCGCCGACTTCGCAAAGCCGCCGGGCGAGCAGGCAGCCGAGTCCAAAGCGGCCGACCATGCTCTCCTCGTATTTAGCGCCGAAGCGATCGCGCGGCACGTCGAAGCGCATGCCAGGTTCGTATCCAGGAAAGTAATTCCGCACCTGTTCGAGGGGCTCGAGCGCGAGGTCGAACGCTTTCGCGGCGGGCGAACTCAGCAGTCGGTGAGCGTTGTCCATCGATCGGAGCAACGACTCTTTCTGATAGCTGCTGCCTTCGCGGCCGATCGGGCTGGCTGCGAGGAGTTCGCGGTAAAATTTATCGCGGTCAGCGAAGCGGCCCGGGCTCATGCCGGCGGGCGGACGGACCGCATCGGCGGCCTGCTCCGGGAAGGCGACATTGAACGGACCGTGTTCGCTGCCGAGGAAGCCCGCGCTGGTAAATGCTTTCAGTTCCTCGCCCTCGCCGAGATCGAAGCGCTGGCCGATGTTGATGAAGGCGGGCACCGCGGGGTCGAGCGGGCCCAGGGTGCGTGCGATCCACGCCCCGAGGTGGGGCGCGGCGACGGTCTGCGGGGGGACGTAGCCGGTGTGCCAGTTGAACTGATGACGCGAATGGAGAATGAAGCCCAAATCCGCGGCCTGCATCCCGCGGATCAACGTGCCGCGATCCATCACCTGCGCGAGATTCTCCAGGCCCGCCGAGAATTTTACCCCGTCCACGTTGGTGGGAATCGAGGGAAACGTGCTAAGCACATCGTTTGGATTCATGCCGGGCGTGAACGCCGTGTAACGTTTCGGATCAAACGTCTCGGTGTGCGCCATGCCGCCGGCCATCCAGAGGACGATCACGCGGTCCGCAGTGGACTTGATTTTCTCCATCGGCTCCGCGGCGAACGAGGCACGCGGTGCACCGGCAGCGAGGGCTGCGAGGGTGGCCGCGGAGGCGGTCTTCAAGAAATCTCGCCGAGACCAGGCGAGCTGGCTCTGCCGGTAGGCGTGTTGCGCGAGGAGACGGGATAGATTCATGGTTCGCGAAAAGTGGGATGAGCGGGAGCGTCTCGACGACTTACTGGATGAGCTGAAATTCCGGCAGCATGGTGAGACTCCAGAGAAAATCCTCCACGCCGGCGACGGTGGCGGGAGAACCGATGACGGCCACGGCGAGCTCGTGCTCGGGCGCGCTTGGCGTGCGACAAAGCGCTTGCCGGTAGAGCGAATCGACGAGCGCAGCGGTATCAGCCGGGGCGGTGGCGAGGATCTTTTCGGCGCCTTGCGTGAGGCGCTTGGCCAACGTCGCGCCATTGGTCAGCTCGAGGGCTTGCAGCGTCGTGGGCGTCGCTTGGCGCACCGTGATGACTTGCTCGCGATTGGGCCGGCCCAAAGCGGCCATCAGCGGGTCGGAATTTACCAGCGCGGCGCGCTGCACGGGTAGGGTGTCGCGCGGGGCGGCGGCGACATCGAGAAAATGTTGCCCCAGCTTCCACGGCGCGAGTTCCACTCCGCCGAGTTCGGTGGCGGGGCCGACCTCTACCGGCGCGCGGGGTGTCGCGGCGACAAATCGCTCGTTGCTCGGTTTTGGAAATTCCCACGCCGTCCAGCTCGCGTCCGAGACAAAATCCGCCACCTCGTCGTCCACGCGGACGCGCGCATAGAGGATCAGGCCGGCGGGCGAATCGGCGTCGGGCAAGGTATCCGTTTTTACGGATACGAGCCGGCCATCGTCGGGCAGCATATTGGCAACGGTGATCTCGATCGCGTTTTCGCCAGCGCGAAACTGGCTCTTAACATCGAGCCAATCGGTGCTGGTGCTGTTGCGACGGCCGGAGCTGCCGGCGTTTTTGCCGTTGATCTTGATCGTGTAATTATCGTCGGCGCTGATCGCGAATTGGGCGGTGGTGGGGGCGGCGGAGAGCGTGATCGTGCGGCGAAAGGCATACGTCGCGGGCGCCGCTTTTACCTGCGCCCCGGGGGCGCCCCAAATCCATTTGGGTTGGAGCGGCAGCGCGGCGGTGCCGGGATTGAGCGCGGCGTTGCGATTCAGTTTCGCGTCGGCCTTTGAGAGCGTGAGTCCGGCGAGGGTTGAGATTGCATCGCTGAACTGCTCGGCGTTTAGCCGCCGCACGGCGGGTCCGCGGAAACGATAATTTTCCTCCGTTTCGCCCAGACTCACGGTCGGCAATTGATAAGCCCGCGAGGTGAGGATGCGGGCCATGGTGTGTTTCAGATCGAAGCGATGCGCCACGAGATCTTCCGCCAGCCAGTCGAGCACGTCGGGCGACCAAGCGGGCTTGTCCATTTCATCGACGGGTTCGACGAGGCCGTAGCCCATGAAACGTTGCCAGAGCCGATTGACGATCGTGCGGGGAAGCCGGCCGTTTTTGCGGCCCGTAATGATCTCGGCGAGCTGCTGCTTGCGGGTCGTGGGAGCGGCCTGGCCGTCGATGCCGCCGAGTTCGTCGTAGAGAAATTTTACCTTGGCGGTCTGGCCGGTCGGTTTGTCGCACTCGGCGATTTCCAGTGAGCCGTCGGCATAGATGCTCGCGAGTCCGTAGGAGTCGTTGAGCGTGTATTCGTTGATGAAGCTGTCGTGACACGACGCGCACTTGAGATTCACGCCGAGGAAAACTTGCGCGATGCCCTGCGCCGCCTGCATCGGCGGCACCATGCTGGCATTCACCGCACCGCGCCAAATAATCCCGTTGGCGAATCCCTCGGCTTCTGAGCCGGGGTTGATCAACTGCGCCACGAACTGATCGTAGGGGAGATTGCGCGCGAGCGCGGTGTAGATCCATGCCGTGATTTGCTTGCGGCCACCGTCGGTGTAGCCGGGCCCTTTGTAGTCGTTTCGCAGTAGGTCGTTCCAGAAGGTGAGCCAGTGTTCGGCGTAGGGCTGGGGCTGGGCGAGCAACCGCTCGACCAAGCGGGCGCGTTTGTCCGGCGCACCATCTGCGATGAACGCTTCGAGCTCAGTCGGCGGCGGCAGCACTCCCACCGCGTCGAGCCACACGCGACGCGCATAGGTGCGATCATCCACCGTTTTCGGCCACGCGATCTGC
>JANPIT010000225.1:0-7288 GCA_031425115.1 Opitutaceae bacterium
GGCTGAAACCTTAGATCAGAGCTGCGGCTAATCGCCTTCGCAGCAAAGAAGGGCCGTCCAATGGCCGGCTTTAGTCCGCCACTGGCAGAACCTGTTTTGTGGCGGAGGCGATTAGCCGCAGCTCTAGAATAAATTTCGCCCATTGGCGAAATCATCAGTGGTTTCCTCCCCGGTGTTTCACCAACTACCCCGCAAGCCGCCGATCACGAGGCGCGGCGTGCCGATGTTCACGAGGCCGTCGGCGCTGCGGCCGGTTTCGATCCGGGCGTTGCCCAAGTTTTCGGCGGTGACAAAGAGCTCGAGGTTTTTGGTGAGCGAGCGGCTCACGCTGAGATCGGCAATCACGACGGCGCCAAGCGTGAGTTGGTTTTCGTCGTCTTCGAATTGGCGGCCGATGTAACGCACGCGCGGCGCGAATGTGAGCCGTGCGGGTGCTTGCCACATTGCCCCAAGTGAGGCGCTGCGCCGCGGGACCTGCGCGACGCGCTTGCCCAGCAATGCGGGGGCGACGGTGGCGCGGCGGATTTTCGCATCGTTGACGAGGGCTTCGGCGGTCACGGCCAAACTATTCAGCAGAGTCCACTTCGCCGAGAGCTCGAGGCCGCGGACACGGGTGCGGTCGAGGTTGAGTCGCTGCCGGCCGACGCCGCCGGCGGCGATCGTGCCGACAATCGGAAAGGTGCCCGGGCCGCGCGCGATCGTGACGTTGCCGACGGCGTCGCGGAGGTCGTTGGTGAATGCGGTCGCACCCAGGGTCAGTGTGCGCGAGGCGGCTATGTCCCAGGATGACCTCTCGCCGGGAGGATCGACGGGCTTGGGTGGAAACGTGAGCAGCGTCCATTGCAGTCCGATTTCGCCGCTCGTCACGCGTTCGGTGCGCAGGTCCGCGTTGGCCTCGGTCACATTGGCGCCGACGCGAAACGGGCGATAAAGTTCGTTGAGCGTGGGGCGACGGAAGGCGCGTTGGGCGTTCGCCCGCAGTTGCCAGGCGGAGGCGCGCGGCGTCCACGAGAGTCCGGCACTCGGGCCGAAGTTCGTGCCGTCACGGGTCGGGTAGCGGTCGTTGCGCGAAGCGATCCCCGTCGTGCGATCGGACTCACGGCGATGACCGTCGGTGTCGCGCCAATGATCGAGGCGGCTGCCGACGGTGAGTCGCAGCCGCTCCACGAGGGGGCGTTCGTGCACGGCAAACCCGCCACCGACCCACTGGCGGCCGCCGGCGACGCGCAGGCGGGTGAAATTACCGGCGACGAAGGTGAAGTGTTCGCGCGTCTCACCGCGCACGAGGCGGGTGTCGGCGCCGAAGCTGGTGCGTGCGTCATGAGGGTGATCCCATGTGGCGCTCCACCCCGCCCCGAAGGCGGTCGACGGCACGGCGAACTGATCGCTGGCGGGCGTCTCGGCGGTGCGGGTCGCGTTTACGCCGCTGAACGTCGAAGAGAAGCTCTGGTCCTGCGCGCAGGCGACGGCCTGCCAGGCCAACGGCCGGTGCGATGCGGCCAGCTTGAGCGAAAGAAATTTTTCGCGGGATCCGTTTTTCTGATACGGCGTGCCGTTGCCGCGCTTCTCCTCGTAAGTGCGGCCGGTGGCGGTGACCGTGAGTTCGCGGGTGAGCGAGTGGCTCCACCGCGCATCGAGAAACCGGTGCCGGCTCCACGCGGGGACGTCGATGGGTCCGCGGCGTTCGGGCGCGACGAGGACAAACCCATCCGTGGCAAAGGCGCGGCCGCCCAACTCGAGTTGCGTGGCGCCAGCGGTCACCGCGTGCGCGAATTCCAAGCTGCGCGTGCCGTAGTCGCCGAGGGCGAGCGTCGCGCGCCGCCGCGGCGTGGGCGTTTCGCTCAGCAGGTGCACGACCCCCCCGAGGGCGGCATTGCCCCAGGCGGCCGCGCCGCCGCCGGGAACGATCTCGATCCGCCACAAGCTTTCGCGGGGCAGCTTGGTCCACGCGACCCAGCCGCCGAACGGATCATTGAGCGGGATGCTATCGAGCAACACGAGCGAGCGACTCGCGCCGCTCGGGCCAAGGCCACGGAGCGAAACGCCTTGGGCCGTGGGATTCGCCGTGAAGCTGTCGCTGCGGCGGAAAAGGCTGAAACCGGGAAAGGAGCGCAGGGCGCCGTCCAATGTCGCGCTCGGAATCGCGCGCAGCTCGTCGTCCGCCAGCACGCGCACGGTTGCGGCGGTTTGATCGAGCGGTTGAGCAATCCGTGTCGCGGTGACGATCTCGGAGGGGAGGAGGGTCGGAGGGGCGGCCGCGTGGGCGGGCGTGCTCCATGGGCCCATGCAGGTGACCGCCAAGACGGCGAGGAGACGACGTGGTTTCACGGGGACTGGCGCCGCGCGGCGACTTGCGCGGCCGTGACGTCGGGCGAGCCGGGGGCGAAGTTTTTGCGGAGGTAGGTGAGCACGCGCGCGAGATCCGCGTCGTTCAACACGGCGGAGGGCGGCATCACATTGGAAAATTTCTCGCGGTCCGCGGGGAGCACCGCAGCCGGGCCTTTGAGGAGGCCGGCGATCAGGCGATTCGTGTCGCCGGCGACGATGAGATTGCTGGTGAGCGCGGGCTGCATGCCGGGTGCGCCGCTGCCGTTGGGGGCGCCGTCGTCGGGATCTGGAGTGGGCAGCGCAGCGAAGGTGGAAAGAGTCAGCGCGAAACCTAGCGCGAGGAGGAAGAGGGCGGGGCGGCGCATGGGGTGGTGAAGCGTGGCCAGCGGGACGGACGGGGCAAGGGGTGGTTGGACGAATAATGTGAGTATGACGCGAAGGTGCGGGTAGGGACGCGCAGCCCGTGCGTCCGTGGTGCGCGGACCAGCGGTGGACGGACGACGGACGACGGACGACGGACGAGTGGGCCGCCCATCACTACCTCGCGAAGCGAGATTAGGCTGGGCATTCGCGCCAGCTTTTGGGATGGGTGAGTTTCCGCGCAGGTCGCGGAGCACACTATGTCACTCTGGGAATACAAGGTCATCACGAGCGGCAAGGGCGGATTCGCCCGGCCTGACTTGATGGAAAAATTTCTGAACGATCTCGGCCGCGATGAGTGGGAGATTGTTCAGTTTCATTCGCATCCGGATAACTTCCTCGCGTTCACCGGGCTCGCCCGGCGCTCGACGCAGCGGGATTGGACGCTGCAAGACGCCGCAGCCGCGGCCGCGAAGGTGGAGGCCGAGAAGCTCCGCGCGGAGTTCGAGGCGAAGTTCAAGGCTGCCGCCAGCAGCACGCCGGCCGGCACCGAGGAACGCGCGCCCAGCTTCATCGAGGAAAAGGCCGCGCCCGATGATGGTTTTCGCAAACCGGTCGACACCTCGCGCGACGACGATCCCGAAGCGCAGGACGACGAGAAGGCCGACGAGTGGGACAAGCTCACCGCGGCGGAAGAGGACGAGCTCCCGACGTTCTTCGAGGCGATCAAGCCGCACATGCGCCGCAATCAACGCGGGCCTGGCATGTCGGTCGGCGTCGATTATCTCGCCAAGAAATGGGACCAAAACGAGGACGACTTGAAAGGCGCGCTCGTGGAGTGCGGCTTCGTGATGCCGGCCGATGAGGATTCCAAAGCGGAATACGTCGAATACGATGGCGATCTCTACTGGCTGAACATCAATCGCCGCGGCGAGCTCTGGATCAACACGAAGGAGAAACCGCGTCCGGTGTTCCGGCCGGTGAAGGCCGCGCGCATTGAAGTGGAAGCGCCGCCCGCCCGCGAAGAGCGGCGCGCGCCGCAGCACGCGGTCCCGCCGGAGGAGCGCGGTGAGCGCGTGGAAAACAGCGAGCCGGCGGTGTATGTGCCAAAGTCCGAGTCGGCGCCCGAGGCGGCAGCGCCCGCGCCAGGTGCGGGAGCAGCGTCGTCGTTGCCGACGGGATTGGCGTTGCTCGACAAGATTCGGCCGCACATGCGGCGCAACCGGCGCGGGCCGGGCGGTTCGGGCAGCACGCAATTTCTCGCGCGCGCACTGCGCACGAACGAGGGCGAGCTCAAGGCGGCGTTTATCACGCTGGGTCTGACCATCCCCGGAGCGCCGGCCGACAAGATCGTCTACTCGGAATTCGCCGACGAAATCTGGTGGGTGAACTTGGATTCACGCGGCGGACTCTGGATCAACGGTCGCGAGAAGAAAGCCGGCGAGACCGCGGCGAGTGCGACCGCCAGTGAGGCAGCCGGAGAATCAAAACCGGATGAAGCCGGGCGTGGTGAAAGTGCGGGCGCGACAGCGCAGCCCGCTGAAAGCGCGGGTTCCGCAGAACCGCCGAACGGAGCTGAAAACGCGGGCGCGGCGCCCGTCGCCACCCCCGCTGCCAGCGAGCCGGCCGCGCCTGCCACCGACCAACGCGCATCGAGTGGTGCATCCGCTTCACCGCTCAGCGCGGTGCGGCTGCTGTTGAAGGAAACGAAGACGGGTTCCGTGGCGGCGAAGACGGATCGACTGGCAGAAGAGCTCGGCAAATCGCCGGACGACCTGATCGCGACCTTGGTCGCGGCGGGCTTGAAGGTGCCGGAGAAAGCGCGCGAGAAGCCGGTGTTCGTCCCGCATGGAGATGAGATTCTGTGGCTCAACCGCAACGCGAAGGGCGAACTCTGGCTTAATGCCAAGGCCTCGAAGTTTGCGGACAAGGACGGCGAAGGCGCCGAGGCCGCGAGTGGCGAGGGTGCGGGCGAAGAGAAGCCGCGCCGCGGACGTTCGAAGAAGAAAGAGACGGAATGAACCGAAGGGACAGAATGACGAACGGGTTTTGTCAGAATTCGATTCGGTTGAGCCTCTGAACAACCCAATCTGGAAATCAGGAACTCAGGAAAAGGCATTACAACGGGAGAGAGTCCGTCCCTTGATGCTTCACCTGATTTTCTGAGTTCCAGATTCATTCGGATGCATTTTTCAGAGGCTCTTTAATTTTGTTCATTCTGTCTAAAATCTGGATTGGTTGTTCACCATGAGCATCGCCGCGCCCGCAAAAAATTATCTCATCACGCAGCTCGACCAGGTGCCGGCGGTGCCGTGTCCCTGCGGACAGTCGCGGCGGGGATTTGCTACGCCGGACAACAAGCTGGCGACGATTCACCTGGTCGACATCTCGATCGATGCGCGCACGCATTACCACAAGGTGATGACCGAAATCTACCTCGTGCTTGAGGGCGAGGGCTTCATGGAGCTCGACGGCGAGCGCATTCCGGCAAAGCCCATGATGTCGATCTTCATCAAGCCCGGCTGCCGCCATCGCCTCGTCGGCAAATTCAAGATCGTCAACGTGGCGATCCCGGCCTTCGACCCGCGCGACGAGTGGTTTGACTAGAGCGGGCGGAATTTTTGACCGCGGATTTCGCGGATGGCGCGGATGAAATCCGCAGCGCCGCGCGGTTTGAATCGGTGTTTTTTGCTAGAATGCACGCGAGTCGCGGCGACTTTCATCCAATCCTCCGAGCAAGTTGACCACGGATTTCACGGATTACACGGATAAGAAACACCGAATTGCCCGGGCGAGCGAGTGAACTTGGATCCGTCCCATTCGTGCCATCCGTGGTTTAAAATGGATCGACGGTCTTAGGGATTTGGTTGCGGCTAGGCCGTGCTAGATGATCCGCGGTTGAATCTTATGGTTTGGATTTCTTCTCGCCGAAATTCTCGCGGATGTAAGCGAGCACGGCGCGGCGCTGGCCGACGCTGAGGATCGCGCCGAAGGCGGGCATGGCTTTCGCTTCGTTGCCGCTGGCGATGATTTCGAGCAGCTGGGCGTCGGTTTTCGCGAGGCGTGCTTTGTCCTCGATAAAATTCGCCGCGCCGCCGGCCACGCCGCGGCCGTCGGGCTGATGGCAGCCGATACAAAACATGCGGTAGGTTTTTTCGCCGGCCGCGACGAGGGAGGCATTGGTCGTGAGGTCGGCGGCGGCAGCGTCGCGCGCGGTTTGTGAGGTCTCATCGGGGCGCGGGAGCCGCGTCGTCCCACCCACGGTGCGCTCGCCGTTGAGAAGGCGGTTGGCGGTGTAATAGCCGAGTGGATTCGCCAGCGGCTCACCCTCCGGCGTGCGGAGCGTCGGCACGGAGAGTTCGTAAATGAATCCGGGCTTCAGGTCGGCCAGCACGAGTTCCGCGCTGAGGCCATCGGCGGCCGCGCGCACTTCCGTCACGGCGACGCGCGCCTCGTCGATCCACGGCGAGCCGTATTTCACGTGGTAGTAGTAGCGAAACCGGTTCACTTCGTAGCTCTGCGCGAGCGCAATCGTGGCGGCGCTCAGGGGCCGCGTGAAGGTCACGCGAAAGCCGCGCGCGGTGAGTTTGATGTCGCGGACCTCGGCCGCGGACCGGCCGTCCCAGGAAATGCGTTGCAGTCCATCCTCGCCCGCACCCCACCCGGCCGTGGCAGCGAGGTAGAGGCTGCCGTCGGGTGCGAAAGCGGCGCGGGTGCCGCCGGCTTTCAATTTGTCGCCCGAGACGTAGCCCGGCGTTTCGTTGCGACCCAGAAAAACGAAACAGGCGCCCTGCCAGGCGCCGGCGATTTTTTCGAGCGAGGCGCGAATCATGAGTTTGCTGTAGTCACCGACGAACACCTGGCCGGCAAAAGGGCCGAATTTGCCGCGGGTAAGATCCCACACCGGCTCGCCCGGTGAGTTGCCCATCGGGCCGTGGGGAAACACGACGGCCGGGGTTTTCAGGCGTTGCCAGAGTTTCTCGGTGGAGAGCGCGGCGCGGTCGTATCCAGGTTCCCACTTCAGGCTGGCGGCGTGCCCGTGAAAATCGCCTGGCTCCACGTGCAGCAGGCCGGTGGAGGCCTTGTAGTCGCCCTGGTTGTCGGTGACGAAGAGTTCATCGTCCGGGTTGAGTCCAATGCCATTGGGCTGGCGGAAGCCGCTCGCGATCGGTTCGAATTTGCCCTCGGGCGTGACGCGGACGATCCAGCCGCGCCACGGGGTTTCGGAACGGTGCCCCGCCGTCTCCAAGACGTGGTCGAGATTGCGCGCGCCGCGGACCGGAAACGTGGGATACGCGGCCTTGTGCGCGGCGTTCTCGGTGACGGTGGAATCGAGTGAGGGCGAGCCGTAGAAGTTGCCGGCTCGGTCGCGTTTCAGGCCGAAGAAAAATTCGTGGTAGTTTGGCGAGAGCCCCCATTTGGCGCCGAGGGAGTCGAAGGTGTCGGCGCGGCCGTCGCCATCGGTGTCGGTCGCACGCAGGAGTTCGGGCCGGTGGGCGACGTGGACGACGCGCTCCGATTCGGCGACGAGGCCCATGGGCTCATCGAGGCCCCGGGTGAAGAGTCGCCACGCGCCCGCGGGTGATCGCATCCAGATTTC
>JANPIT010000226.1:0-7443 GCA_031425115.1 Opitutaceae bacterium
GGGGTGAGCCCACCGCTCAGCGTGAAGTTGAGCGAGATCACTACCGGAGACGCGTTCACCGCCGTGAGATCCAGCGGTGTGAAATCGGTGGATACGAGTGTAACGCGCTGACCGGCCAGCACCGTCACACTCACGCGATCAGCTGTTGCGCCGGCCACCTGCGTGACGTTGGTCTCGTCGAAAACGCTCCAGGCAAGCTGCGCGCGTGCCGGGCTGGCGATCGCCCACAGCAGCGCAACGGCGAGGGAGAGTAGTCGGAGATTCATAACGGCGGAAGCGTCGCGCGCTTGATGCCGGCATTGGCAGCACAGCGAGTTGGGGCGTCGTCCGAAGAACGCCGGTTTTCATTGGACGGCAATCGCGAATTCGACGGCGACCGCTCTGCCATCGTCCCGGTTCAAAACTGATATCCGATCGTCACGCCCACCTGGCGCGGATCGGCGCGGTCCTCGTAACGGGTCTCGAGGTAATCCGGATCCTCGTTGCCAAAGAAGAACACGCGCTTCTCGTAGCGCCGGTCGAAAACGTTGCGGCCCCAAAGCGTGACGGTCCACGACTGCCAGGCGTAGCCGAGCGTGGCGTTGACGACGCGAAAGGCGCGCCGGGCCTCGTGCTGCGTATTGGAATCGAATTGTTGCGCACGAGCGACCAACTCGGCGTTGGCGAAGAAACCGGCCGGTGCGCGGAAACGCGCACCTACCGTGTGGCCGTGGCGCGGGGTGTTGGCCAGCGGGCGGCCACCGCCGGTGTTGCCGTTGGCGAGGACGAAGCGATCGAGCGACGACTCCATGCGCGCGATTGAGCCGTGGAGGGACCACTGCCGCGTGAGCGCGAACGAGCCCGACGCCTCGAGCCCATAGACTTTGGCGCGGTTGGCATTGTCGGTGAAGAAGCGGTAGCTGCCGCCGAAGCCGGCCGAGTCGCGCACCTGAGTCGCGCGTCGCTGCAGGTGAAACACCGTGAACTCGCCCACCAGCCGCTGCTCGAGCCAGTGGCCCCGCACGCCGAACTCGGTATTCCAAAGAGTTTCGGTGTCGTAGGTGAGCGGATCGGCGGGCGGACTGATGCGCGCGTCGAGGTTGATGCCGCCTCCTTTGTATCCACGGCTCACGGACGCGAAAGCGAGGTGCCGGGCGCTGAGATTGTGCTCCAGCGTGATTTTTCCGCCGAGTAGCGTGTCGGAGAAAACGGGCTGGAACGACACCGTGGGATCCGTGGTGCGGCTCACCTTGCGAAAGCGAGTGCGCGTTCCACCGCCCTCGAGTTCGAGGAACTCGGCCCGAAGTCCGATAATCAGGCGAGTGTGAGCGCTGAGATTATGTGCGACTTGGCCGAAGAGTGCAGTGTTGGCCGCTGTGTAGGTCGTGCGCAGCCCACGCAAATTCTCCGGGTCTTCGTTGGTATAGCCACTCTCCTCCTCCGTCCGCGCGAAATATGCGCCGAGCGTCCAGCGATCGATCCAACCCAATGCGTCCCGGGTCAGCGTGGAATCGAGGCGGAGTTCCTGGGTGAAAACCGTGCGCTCGCGGCGCAGGTCACTGAATCCCTGATACGAGGCCGCCGTCCAGTCGTCGTCATAGCCGTAGATCGAGTCGACCGCGGTGCCCGTCGTCACCGTCGTCAGACGCGCGCCGGCCAGACCGGTAAAGGTCCCGCGCAGGCTGCCGGCGAGAGACTCCTGTTCATCGCGCCCCGGCTGGTCGCTGTAGGTGCGCCGGCCGTTGTTATCGAGCGCGAATTCATCGAAGCCGTTGTCCAATTCGGAAAGGAGCACGGCGCTTTCCCAGCGCCAGGCGGGGGTCGCGTTGAAAATCAGGCGCAGTCGCGCGGTGAATTCATCGCGCGCGTTGGTATCGCGATTGAGCGTGACGTTGCGGCGGAAGCCGTCGCTCACGTGTTGATGAATCGCGAGGCGCGCCATGAGCCGATCCGGCCGGGCCGCAAGCAGCGGACCACCGATGGCAACACCGCCCGCGCGCAGCTGATCGGTCCCCACGCTACCCTCGATCTGGCCCGACCAGTGGGAGGTCGGGGCGTTCGTCACGAGACGCACGAGACCGCCCGCCGCGTTGGCGCCGAACGCGCCGGCCTGCGGACCCCGCAGCACCTCCACCTGGCGCACATCAAAGGTGCCACCGAGCGTGCCGAGCCCCGTGAAATCGAGATCGTCGACGAGGAAGCGCACCGTCGAGTCGGGCGTCTCGCCCTCGTATTGGGAATTTTCGCCGATGCCGCGGATCTGAAAATACCGGGGGCGTGAAGTGCCGCCCGTCCAGGTCAGGTTCGGAATCTGGTCAGCGAGATCACCGAAGTGGCGCACCGCGGCGGCGCGCAGCGCGTCTTCGCCAATGACACTCACGCTCGCGGGAATCCGCTCGAGGGGCGACTCCCACAAGTCGGCGGTAACGCGCACCGGCTCGAGGCTCACCGGCGCGGTGGCAACCGAGTTGGTCGCCGGACGCGCGGGGCTTTGAGCACGCATGGGACTTAAAATCCCTAGCGCGAGGGCAACGCTGTGCGCGATCACGACGAGCGTCGTGCTGGGAAGGATACGGAGCGGGAGGGTCATGTGTTTGATGCCCGTCCCGAATTAGACTCCCGAAAAAAGGGGCGCCGTGCACCCCAAAGGCGCAGTTGCGGCGCCTGCTGTTTCCTTCGTCGGCATGATCCGTTCAGGTTCGAAGGGTCGAGCGGCCGAGCGTGCCGCAATCTCAGTCCTCCGCGGAGGACACCCCTACAGGCGGGCGGACGGAAAGGCGGCGCACCGCAAGGCGCAAGCGCAATTCCTGTCAGCGCGGGTTCTGCGCCCCGCAGACCAGCCGGTTAAGGCAGATCGTAAACCTCAAGCAACACAGCGCCCGGGCTGCCGTCGCCACTCTTCACCTGCACGGTGTAGGCCGAAGGCGCGAGGGAAAGAACGAGAGCGGAATCCGCGCTCGACTCATCCACGAGGCGAAACGCACCGGCGCGATCAAACGAATCCAGCAGACTCTCGCCTGCGGCGCGCGAGGTCACGGTGGCAGTCGCCGTGGCCCAGCCCGAGTTGGTCGCGATCATGCGATCGCCTTGATAAACAGAGAGGATCGGACGCGTCAGCGCGTCGGTCACACCGAAAGCACTCAGCGTCGGGCCGACGGCGCGGACCAGGACGTTGCGATTCGACGCACCGGAGATCACGAAACCGCTCACGAGCGCATCAGAACCGGAGGTGACTCGCGCGAGCGTGGAAATATTGACGATAGCATGGTCCTTCGAGCCGGAGGGCGATCCGCTGAAGATGTGCGTCATCTGGCGACCCTCGCCGGCCTTCATACCGATAAAGCGGCATGCCACGCTGGGGCCGCCGTTGTCGTAGATTTCGAGAATGCCATACTGCTGACTCCCCGCGATCACCCCACCGGTGTAGGGGCCACCTTTGGTCGAGCCCGTGCTCGTCAACGCCGCCCCGTGCAGCACGGTAACCGCGCCACCGCCACCGGAAGCGTAGTCCGCGTTGGTGCCATCGTCGAACGCGAGCCCATGCATGTCGCCGGAAAGGAGCGCGAGATTCGTGATGCGGTTATCGCGAATAAAATTGGCGATCTCGGTGCGCTCGGTGCTGTAGCCACCCCAAGAATCGTCACCAATCTTTGGCTGCGCGATCCACGGATCCGGGCAAATCCAAACAATAAGCGGGAAACCGCTGTCGCGCGCGTTGATCAGTTCTTGTTTGAACCACGCTTTTTGCCCCGCGCCTAATTTGGACTTCGAAGCGGATTCTTTCGCGCTCGAAGCGCCTGCACCGCTCCGGAGGTCAGTCATGATGAACCGCACGCGGCCGACGGTAAACGCCTGTGCCATCGTGCCGCCGGCCGAACCGAGCGGATAGTGCGGCACCCGCTCGCGATAAACCGCGCGAGCCGTGTCGCGGCCAATCGCGGTCGTATCCGAATCGTTTCCGCATTAGTCCTGATCGTCCCAGATGTAGGCGAGCGGCACGCTCCGATAGAGCGCTCCTTGTTGGGGGTGGCCAAGAACTTGATCGTAGTTCGCGCGATAGTCCTCGTGGCTGGTCGAGTTGGTATCACTGTAGTGCAGGTCACCCACATTGATGAAGAGCAAGGGGCGCTCCTCCATGATGGCCGTGTAAGCGCGTTGATCCGCGGCCCGAAAATCGCCGCAAGACGCGAATGCGATGCGGAAGGAGGACTTGCCGAGCGGGAATGTCCTAAACCGTCCGCGCGATACCACCTCGGTGCGCAGCGTGCCCGCGACTTCCACTCCATAATAATAGTCCGTGTCGGGAGTCAGTCCTTGAGCAGTCAGCTTGACGGTATTTCCGGCGGAAGCGGCACTGTTGACCGCGGAAGAATAAGTGGCGGGAGAGAGACTGGGGTTAACGCTTAACACGAGTCGCGTGCGGATCGCCGGCGCATTGAGACGGACCGACACCGTTACACTCGTCGGAGTGACGTTCCCGCTCCAGACGCCACCGACGAAGGGCGAGGCACCCTGCGCCCAACCCATCGCCCCGATGGCGAAAAACACTAGAAGGAAGCGGTAAAGGGCCATTAGGGTCAAAAAAGCGTTACGATTGTCCAAGGGGTAGGACGCTCACAGTCCGAAAGTGTGTCACGTCCGCAAGGGAAAAAGTCCCTAAATCAGCTCGCCTTCTCGGAACCGTAAGCGAGACGGAGGCTATCGGAATACTTGGGGGTTTTACCTGACTTCAGCCGATAATTGAGATCAACTAGGCGTCTACCTACCACGAGCCTTTTTCATCACTTTTTGCGCATAATAAGAGTTAACCGCTCAGACCTCCTCGCCGTCTCAGGCCCCAACCTCACTAATGTCCGTCCTCCGCAGCCACTTCCTCCATGTTCTCGCGCTTGTTGCCATCGCGGCGACGGGTGGGGCGCTGCGGGCGGAGCCGGTGATAACCGAGTTCATGGCGGCAAACACAGTGACGCTGCCCGACGAGGATGGAGCCTATTCCGACTGGATTGAGCTATATAATCCGGATAATGTCCCAGTCGACCTGTCCGGATGGTATCTCACGGATTCAGCGACCAATAAAACGAAGTGGCGTTTCCCCGCCATCTCGTTGGCGCCGCGCGGTTACTTGTTGGTGTTTGCTTCGAACAAAAACCGGCAGGTCGCAGGTTCACCGTTGCACACCAACTTCGCTCTAAGTGCCGGCGGAGAATATCTGGGGCTGATCAAACCCGACGGCGTATCGGTGGCGTCGGAATTCGCCCCGAACTTTCCTGCGCAACAGGATGATATTTCCTACGGTTACGGCCAAGTGGGCGGTCCCGCTGGTTTTCTGTTGGTGCCGACACCAGGCGCCGCCAACGGCACCCCCGCGAGCGGTGGAAGCGGCGTGGTGGTAGAAACGGTCACCTTTTCTCGGGCCTCGGGACCGTTCCGGAATGCCATTAGCGTGGAGCTCGCTGGGGCCGCCGGGGGGCAGGAAATTCGCTACGTGTTGGTTTCCCCGGGCGCGAAAGGGGTCGAGCCCCCGCTCAATGGTTCGTCCCCCCGCTACACCGGACCGATTCCAATCACGTCGTCGGTGCAGGTGAAGGCCGCCGTGTTTTCGGCGAGTGGCGCCGTGCGCGGTCCTGTGCGCACTGCTTACTACTCGAAACTCGCGTCGTCGCTCTTCTCGTTTTCGAGCCAGCTGCCGGTCTTGGTGGTCGACACGATGGGGACGGGCCCGTTGGAGAAGGACGGCATCGATCACGCGTCCTGGCTTTATTCGTATTCTGCCAAGGGCGACGGTGTGTCGAGTTTCAGTGGCAGCCCGGAGCTGGTCAGCCCGCTAACGGCATCGGTCCGCGGCGCATCATCCGCGGAATTTCCGAAAAAGGGTTACAACATCAAGTTCACCGACGAAGCGGGCAACAAGCGCGCCCAAGGCATCTTCGACCTGCCAGCCTACGAGCGCTGGGCTCTCGTGGCCCCTTGGTCCTTCGACTTCTCCTACGTTAACAACAATTTTGTCTACTCGCTTTCGAATCAAATGGGGCGTTGGGCGCCGCGGACGCGACTCGCGGAAGTGTTTTTCAATGCCAACGGAAACGACGTCGACGCGTCGGACTACGCCGGCATCTACGTCGTGACCGATCGCATCGAGATCGCCAAGGGGCGCGTCGATGTGGCCAGCCTGTCCTCGACGGATGTGTCAGGCTCGGCCGTGACCGGCGGTTACATTCTCAAGATCGATTACAAGGATAACGACGAGCTCGGCTGGATGACCAGCCGCGGCATTCCCGACAACGGCTACTCCTCCGTGGTGTTGGTGTCGCCCAAGGCGGAGGACGTCGCGCCCGCGCAGCTGGATTATATCCGTGATTACGTGCAACGGATGGAAAACGCGCTCTTCACGGATCGTGAGCGCGGTTGGGCCCAACGCACCTATCTCGATTACGTGGATCGGGCGGCCTGGGTCGACCACCACCTGCTCAACACCTTCGTGTGCAATCCGGACGCCTTCCAACGCAGCGCTTACTTCACGAAGGATCGCAATGGGAAGCTGGCCGCAGGCCCCGTCTGGGACTTCGACCGCGCCCTCGGATCGTATTGGGATGAACGTTCGTTTCGCTATGATGTGTGGTCCGGCGTAGGCGGGACGAACGTCTGGGAGTCCGGCTGGTGGGGCGTGATCGCACGCGACCCGGAGTTCATGCAGGATTGGGTTGACCGCTGGCAGTCGCTGCGCAGCGCGGAGCTCTCCACGCCCAATTTGCGCTCCCTCGTTGAGTCCCTCGCCAATTCGGTGGGCCAGGACGCCGTCACGCGCGACGCCGCGAAATGGCCGGATAGCGTCAGCGCCTACGGCACGTATGCGGCCACCATCGACCGCATGAAGGGTTGGATTTCCGAGCGCGCGCGCTGGATCGACAACCAATTTGTCGCGGCGCCAGCCGTCGCGCAGTCGGGCGGCGCCATCGTGTTCACGGCCCCCGAGGGCGCAGAACTCGCCTACACGCTCGACGGCTCGGACCCGCGCTCTCTCGGTGGCGAGATCGCCCCGAACGCCATCCTGACGTCCGGTCCTCTCACCCTGCCCGCTGCAAGCAACGTTCACGTGCGCAGCTACCGCGCTGATCTCCGGAATGTGTTTCCCGGCAGCCCGTGGAGTTCCGCGCTGGGCGGCGCGTCATCCTCTCCGCTTTCGCCGCGCGCGCGTCTGGTTAATATCTCGAGCCGCGCCGTGGTTGGCGCGGGCGACAACGCGTTGATCGTCGGCGTGGTGGTCGCCGATACCGAATCGAAACGCTACCTCTCGCGCGCCGTCGGACCTGGCCTGGCAGCCTTCGGTGCGGCCGGCGTCCTCCCCGATCCGCAACTGAGCATCTACGGCAGCAACGGCGTCGAACTCTTCCGCAATAATGGTTGGGAATTTGGCCCGGACGCCAGTCGCCTCCCACTCTACTCTAAAGCGGTCGGCGCCTTCCC
>JANPIT010000227.1:0-7840 GCA_031425115.1 Opitutaceae bacterium
CCCACGGGGTGGCCGTCCACGCAGTTCCGACCGCTGTCGGGCATGGACCGGGTGACCTACCTGCGCTGGTTGCCACCCGGCAACTTCTCCTTCGGGCTCAACCAGGACGACCCGATGCTGGCGGTGTGGGGCGGTGGGGATGCGCCATTCCGGTGGCCGGAGTCCCCGCTGCAGACATGGCGGTTCAACAGCCGCGCCGAGTGCCTCCGCTGCCACAACCTCACCACCAACTACACGCCCGGCTTCAACGCGCTCCAGCTCGACCGTCCCACGGCCGCGAGCCCCGGCCGCCAGCTCGACACATTTCACGCGCTCGGCCTCGGTCGCCCCGATCCGCGCATGGCGGATCCGCACGGCGAACTCGGTTCGCTCGAGACGCGCGCCCGCTCCTATCTCCACGCCAACTGCTCCGCGTGCCACCGCCACAACGGCGGCGGCTCCTCGCCGATCTGGCTCAATGTCGACGCCGTCCTCAAGGACTCGGGCCTCATCGGCGGCAAGCCCGTGCAAGGCGACCTCGGCCTACCCGACGCGCGCGTGATCGCGCCCGGCGACCCTGCGCGCAGCGCCCTCCTCTACCGGATCGCCACCGAAGGCCGCGGCCACATGCCCTACCTCGGCAGCCGCCTCCTCGACGAGCGCGGCCTGCTCCTCGTCCGCGACTGGATCGCCGGCCTGAATCCGAACAACGACGACGTCGCCCCCGAGGTCAAAGCGCTGCGCGACACCGAACGCGCCGCGGTCGTCGCCCTGCGCGGCGGCGACACGACGAAAATCGCGCCGCTCCTCGCGACGGGCAGCGGCGCCCTCAGCCTCGTGCTCGCCACGCTCGACGGCTGGTTTTCCCCGCCCGTCCGCGCCCAGGTCATCGCGCAAGGCGCCGCCCTCACCGATCCCGTGAAACGCGATCTCTTCGAGCGGTTCCTGCCCGATGCGCAACGCCGCCAGGTGCTCGGCACGAACTTCAAGCCCGAGCAGATCCTCGTGCGGACCGGAGACGCCGCGCGCGGCCGCGCCGTGTTTGCGACTGCGTGCGTCGCCTGCCACCGCGCCGACGGCACGGGCCTCGACTTCGGCCCCGACCTCTCGCGCATCGGCGCGAAGTTCGACCGCGCCGCCCTGCTCGAGCACATCATCGCGCCCAACGCCCTCGTCGATCCCGCGTGGCAGCTCGCCACGATTATGCTCCGCGATGGCACAGCGAAGTCCGGCTTCGTGGCCGCGCGCGACGGCACGGCGCTCACGCTGAAAACCGCCGGCGGCCTCACCGAAAAAATTCCCGCCGAGCAAGTCGCGAGCCTCAGCGCCACGCGCACCTCGGCGATGCCCGAGGGCCTCCTGCAAAACCTCACCGCCGCCGAAGCCGCCGATCTGCTCGCGTTTTTGGCGGGGCTGAAATAACGCGGCGAGGGTGCCGCGTCTCCGAGGGGCAGGCTGACGAAAAGCGAGAGTTTGCAGTAGGATCACCGCGAACAGCAGAAAGCGAGTTCTCCGTCGTCACCGAGGAACTCTACGACAACATCGCCGATCGCCACAACCTCGCGGGCGATCCGCGACACCGCGCGCTCAAGACCGACCTGGCGCAACACCTCCCGAAATCCAGCGCGCCCCCGGTGCCGGATCGCAACGACTACGACTTCGATTTCGCGACCCACACCTGGACGCGCAAGTAAGCCGCTGCCGCTGGTTCAATGCGGCCTCACTCCTTGGACCGGAACCTTTCCGGCGGGCTGGTGCGCGCCGCGCGAGTCCAGTTCCGTTTCGAGCCTACATTGCCTCAATGACAAAGTGCAAAATTTGACCCCGTTTCCTGCCACGCCACCGCCTCTCTTATTTCCCGACTGTAGGGCTGGCGCAGTTTGTCGTTCAATTTCCCGCCTAATCGCCGCGGTTCATTTTCCGGATAGTTTCCCGGCGCGTCACGGCCGATGCCACGCCAGTCCCGCCGCCTGCGCGAGGGTGGCCTGCCGCGGATCGAAGCTCACGAAGTCCGTCGCGCCCAGCGCCAGCGCGCTCGCCACATGCACGACGTCGAGGGTGCGCGTGCCCAGCCGCGTGGTGTGGGCTGCAACGAGGCGCTCCGACTCGGCAAATACCGCGGACCACGACGGGGCGCACGCGAGCAGTCGCCCTTGGTTCAGGTCGGTCTCCACCAGTAGCCAGGCCGCCGCCAACTGGGACGTCGTGATGCCGCCGGTGAAGGCGAGCCGCGTCAGGGCATTGCGCAGCTCGGTCCGGCCAAACTCGGTCAAGGGCAGTGCGACGGGATTGCTGGCCAGCCACGCCTGAGCCGGGCCGCTGAACGCGTCCCGCACATAGAGCGAAACGAGAAAGCTGGTGTCGGCGTAGTGGGCCACGCGCGGGAATTAGAAACGGTCGTCGCTCCGCGCGGCCAGCACTGCATTTTCCGGCATCACGGTCGCGCCATAGAGGGCGTGCAGACGTGCCGCTAAATCAGGCCACAAGGCCGGGGTGGACGCGACGGCGCCACCGTTGGTCGCGGTGTCCGGCAGCTCGACCGTGACCGAGACTACGCTTTGCGGCGCGAGCGGCAGATGGCGACGCAGTCGCAACACGCCTTCGTGGTAAACTGCCTGGACAGTCGTGGTCATCCTGAGTGGAAAGTAGGCGGCGGGTGCGCCGGGGCAAGCCCGTGTTCGAGGTCTACTTCGCCGCCGGTTTCTCCGGCGGATGCGCTTTGCGCCACGCCTGTGCGCGGGCGTGGGCTTCGGTCAGGCCTGCGTGAGATGAGTTTCACCCAGCGTGGATCGTTTCGCAGCGGGTCGAACGTTGGGTCCCAGAGGTAGTCAGCTGCGCGATAGAGGTTGAGTCCGGTTTTGGCCAGGTGGGTGAAGACTTCCTCGGTTCGACCAAGTGCCAGCAGGCTGCGGGGCCGTTCCCGGGAAATACTGCCCTTGGCGTTGAGTTCGCGGAGGAGTTCGTCCGCCGCGGCCTTCATTCCCGCCCGGGCAAACACAAAAAGCCGGATGTCCGCGTTCAGTGCGTTAGCGCGCGGCAACCTTTTCCCGACAGCGACGGCATCATCGAACCGACCGAGTTCGACCAGGGCAATGCACTTGACCCGGAGCGCAGCTTCAAAGTCCGGTTGCAACGCAAGAGCGCTATCACAGGCCGCCAATCCGGCGGTCGTCTGGCCGGCGTGCACAAGTGCGAATCCGTAGGCCGCGCACGTGATCGGTGAAAGCGGAGCGAGTTCGGTGGCAATTTTCTTATGCCGCAGCGCTTCGTCCATCTGCGCGTGGTTGACCAGCACTTGACCGAGCCACTGCTGGGCGGATCTTGGCGTGCGCCGGGTTTGGGCGGCTGGAAAGCCGCTCCTCCGTTCAGCGGCGCGGGGCCGTGAGCGTCCCGATGAGATAGTCCTGCGTCGTCGCGTGCTTCACCCCCGGTGCGCCGGGATATGCGAGTTCGCAGGCGACGCCGCTGGCGCGGCAGTGTTCCTGGAGTTTCACGCCGAAGTTCGATGTGTGCGTGGGATCTTTCTGCGGCTGGCCGAGCGCGGGCGGGGCGGAGTAGAAAAGGTAGACCGGCGGATCGTCGGGCGTGACGAGCGCGTAGGGCGAATATTCGGCGATCCACGGGAGAATGGTGGCCCGCTGGGCGAGGAAGTTGTCGAAACGCCCGAGGCCGAAGGCGTGGCCGCCGTAGGTGCTGTTGGGTGTCCAGTCCTTCATCTGCTGCGGATCGAGCGTGGTCTGCGCGCCGTTGACGGCCGCGGCGAGGAGGCGCGTGGATTCGCGGGCGACGGGATCGGCACTGGCGGGGTCGGCCAGATCGGGGTGGAAGGCGAGCCAGAGCGAGGTGCAGGCGCCGGCGGAGCCGCCGCTGGCGGCGATGCGCGTCTTGTCGAGGTTCCAGTCGGCGGCCTTGCTACGGATGAACTGGAGTGCGCGCGCGGCGTCGTGGAGCGGGCCTTTGACGGGCGGCACGACCTTGTCGGCGGTGGCCTCCGCGATGAAGCGATACTCGACGGATGCAACGGAGATGCCGCGCTTGAGCATTTCCGGCAGCATCGCGCTAAGACCGCTGAGACGTCCGCCGTTTTGCCAACCGCCGCCGTGGATGAAGAGGAGCAGTGGCGTGGGTGCGGTGGACTCGGCCTTCCAGAAATGGATGAGCTGCTTCGGGTGCGGGCCGTAGGCGACGTCGTAGTGCGTGGGGTTGGGCAGCGCGGGCGTGGCGAGCACGGTGCGCGCTTCGTCGGCGGGGATGTCCCGCACGTAGACGCCGCGCCAGCGGATCTCGCCGCCGTGCGTCTGGAGCATGAACGGCCCGCGCGCGGGGAACGGCTTTCCCTTCTCCCAGAAGTTTTCCATCGGCGCGCCCTCGACGACGAGCCGGGTGTTGAGCGTGACCCAGACGCGTGCACCCACTTGGCGGATACGGAGGGTGTTCCACTGGCCAAAGGGTTTGTCGGCCGCCATGATCGGATCGCGGCCGAGGGTCAGGGGCGGGTTGTTGAACAGGCCGCCGGAGCCCAGGTGCGGACGGCGATCGGGTTTCTTCGGATCGAAGACTTGGTTTTTGTCCCAGATCTGCACCTGCGGGTGGCCGCGGAGATAGATGCCGCTGTCGGCTTTTGGGACGGTCTTGTATTCGATCAAAAGCTCGTAGTCGCCGAACGCTTCGTCGGTGGTCGCGTAGGGGCCGGTGCCGGGATTGACGAGTTCGCCGTTTTCGACGCGCCAATGCTGGGTGAACTCGTCGCGCATCTTTGCGAGCATGGCGTCGCGCTTCTCGCCGGTGAGCTTGGTGACGGAGTGCGGGTTGAAGCCGTGCCAGCCGGTGAGATCCTGGCCGTTGAAGAGCGCGCGGAAACCCTCGGGCGGTTTGGGCTCGGCGGCGCGGAGGACGGTGAGCGTCGCGACGGCGGCGAGGGCAAGAAAGACGCGGGTGGCGAGACGGAGCGTAGAGGGGGAAGCGGGAGCGGCGAGTTTCATGGGTGGTGGGGCACGCGGGCGGAGTGCGCGAAGAAGAGACGCGGCGGGGAGATTCGCGCGCAAGGGCGCAGCGCAGTCAAGCGGGGCGCACGTGCAGCAGGCGTCGTCGGCGGCGGCGGTCGGTGAGGCGAGGTCGACGTCGAACGCGGGGGGCCGGCGGGGTCATGACGCAGGGCAGAGACCTCCGGGCGCGCGGCTCATCGAGTGCGCATTGCACCTGTCGCGCCGGAAGTCGCGACGCTACCCGGGAAAGTCCAAATCTTCTGAGCCATCGGTATAAGCCGCTCGCGGTTCAATCCGCCATGACTCCGCGGGAATGATCCGGGGCGGGCAAAAAGGCGGCGTGATTTGAGGTGCGGGGTTCGCCATCGCCTCCACATGGACACCAATCGATCTCTCGCGGTGGAACGTTTTGCTATGTCAGGCATCGGAGCGACCGCCGAGGCTTCCTTTGGGCCGTTCCCCGACTCGCTGTCCCACTGCTTTCATTCTGATTATTTCGCCAAATTCTCTTCACGTATTTGAGCCCTGACTATAGCCGGGAGCGAAGCCGCACGGATGGTAGCGCTTGGGCGGCCCGTCGAAGCGCCTCGGGAGAAATTCGGCCCCGCGATCCTGTTCAATTCACGAAGATTTTTCCGGGCCGGCGTTGGCGAAAGAAACGCAGCTTTTTCAAAACGCTCCGCCGCCGCACTCCGACTCATTTACTCAGCAGTATGGCCGCCTCGGCCTTGAAGTAGCGGTTCCACGACTGGTTGCCGCCGAGTTCGTCGAGTTCGCGCGCCACCACCGCAGTCAGATCGGCCCGCGCGTTCGCCGTCTCGCCCCGCGCCAGATAAAAATACTTGGCCCGGCCCCAGCGCGGCAGTGAACGGTGGACGCCCCGCACCACGGCCAGATCGAAGCATTCGCGGGCACGGACCTTGTCACCGCCGCGCGACGAAGGCATCGCGAAGAAATAGATGCCCCATGAAAACGTGCTCACATACTCTTCCCACGCCGGGTCGATGGCGTCCATCCTCACCAGCATTGCTTTCGCGCCTTCCATCGACCGGGCATTGGTGATGCGGCCGAACAATCCGAGGCAGTCACGAAAGATGTAGAAGACACCGGTGGACCAGAAATTCATCGCGCCCATTTCGCGCCGTCCGAGAACCTCCACGGCTTCCGAGGCCTTTTGCCCCCGCTGCACGCGGTGGAGGAATTCAGGGTTAGTGGCCATCGCCCTTTCGCAGTCTTGCAGCGCGGCGATGTAGCATTTGAGACGGTCTTTAGGGTGCTGCCGATATGCGGCTCCCTCCAACAGGCGCAGGAGGGCCAGTTCGATCCACGCCTCGGGCTCGTCCGGTTGCCCTGCAGCGACCGCCTCCCAAGCAATGATCGCTGTGCGGGCGGTGGCCGGAGAATCTATCGCGTCGCCCAGTCGCCGGGCCTCGGCCCGTTCCAACGCAGTGAGGGGATGCGCGCCGGTCGCCAGGCGCGCGGTCCAGCCGGGGGCCCAGCTCAAGGCCTGCACCGTGGAGCCTCCGCCCAGCAAAAACGCAACCATGGCGGCAAGGCGGGTGAAGGAGTTTCTCATGTCGCTGGATTATATTTAGTGGTTCAGCGTCACGGCCGGCTTCCGCCATATCGCTCGGCCTGGAACAGGTCGGAGTTAAAACAGACGTCACGCCACAGCGCGTGCCAGACTGGCCAGTCATGCCCACCCGCCCGGGTCGCCACCCGGGTCGTCGGCAGCAGTCCCGCAAGAAGTCGATGGCCGCGCGCATAGCGATCGGCCCGGCCACTGAGAAGCCAGGTCGGGGGCAGCGTTGCCGATTTCGTGCCGAGAAACGTCCAGATCTGTTCCTCGATGCTGCCCACCTGCGGGTCGCGCCCGGCCGCCCATGCGGCCAGTCCACCACCCTGTTCGATCTGGTCGAAGAACCGGTCCTGTTCGCCCAGATAAGGTCCGATCAGCACCAGTGCGTCCACCGAACCGGGATTGTCGCGCTCGCACAATAGCGATCCCAGTCCGCCGAGTGACACGCCTACCAGCACGATCCGGCGATAGCCCTGCTGCCGGGCGGGCACCAGCACATCGGCTTGCAGGCGGATGATCACGGTGCGATTGAAATAGTATCCGAGATGCGCGTCGACCACGATGGTATCGGCCCTCACGCCGGCCTCCCGGAGCACCGGCAGCACGCCTTTGTTTTCGAAATCCGCAATGCTTCCGCCGCGTCCACGCAGAAACACCACCAGCGTGTCGGTCCTTCCTGTTGCGGAAAGCGGCGAAGCGACGGTCGGTATCGGCGTCGGCGTAGCGCCCATGAAAAGTCCGCAACCCGTCAACAATATCAACACGAACGCCAGGCCGAGTTGCGGGATCATGGGTTGCAGCCACTGCCACCAGTGCGCGGATCGGTCAGTTGGATACACTCTGGCTGGCGGATTCATCTCACCCCGAGGATCGGATTCCCGATCAGCGGGATCGTGTCCCGCTGCATCAAAGAATCATTTGTCCAGTTTCTTCATTGCCTGCAAAGCCGCGTAGAAAGCGATTCCGAACAGCACCATGATTAGCGATGCAAAATAGGGTATTGAGTCAGTCATTCTTTGTGCTTCCGACCAGTTTCAAATAGATTCCGAAACCGAGAATCGATGGAACCCAAATACCGATGAAGATGGCGTCCTGCTTCGCACCCTGGAAGTAAAGAATCTCCGAGAAAAAGAGAGAAAGGAATGCGGCAATGAACAATAATTTATCAGCCAATGAAAACTTTTTGAACATTGTAGAGTGTATTTAACAGGGGGTCGGAGAACTTGTGAGGATTTGAATGGCGGGAGTTTTTTGTTTGAGATGCGTTTCTGAACCGACGGGTTGAACGGTGCCAGAT
>JANPIT010000228.1:0-4934 GCA_031425115.1 Opitutaceae bacterium
GGCGGGCGGAGCGCTGGCGGGGGCGTCGGCGATGAGCGCAGGCCTGCTCGGGAATGTTTTTATTTTTATGAGCACAAGCAAACTGGTGGTAGGCGCTGCAGCGGTCGTTGTGGCGCTCGGGATTGGGGGCGCGGTTTACGAGGCGCACCGGGCAAGCAAAGCGGAGGAGGCGGCACGTGAGCTTCGGACTGCGCTGCGCTCGGGGGAGACGAGAGCTGCCGCGCTCGCGACGGGGTTGCGCGCGGCAGTGGACGATCGCGCGGCGGCCGCGAAGCAGATCGTGGCGCTGCAGCAGGAACTCGCCGCGGTGCCGAAAACCGCGGGAGGGAAGAACGCGGAAGGCGGCGCCGCGGCGTCGCAAGCGGTCGCGCGGGGGCCGGACAATCTTTTCGCGAATCCCGATTACGCGCGTCTCTATGTCGACAAATATAGGGTCTCGCTGGGACTGCGCTACGGCCCGCTTTATCGCACGCTGAACCTTTCCCCGGAACAGATCGCTAAATTCGAGATGACGTTAACCGAAGGCCAGCAGGGCGTGGTCGATATTTGGGCGGCCGCGAGCGGCCAGGGGCTCTCGACGAGTGGGGATTCCTCGACATCGACTGCGGTCGCCCGGCTGACCTCGGGCCCGCTGGTCGCGATGCACGACAATCTGAAAACTCTCTTGGGCGACGCGGGCGTCGAACACTATCGTCAATTCGACAAAGCTCGCGCGGCGCGCGACCTCATCACCTCGCTCGCCGGGAGTGTTTATCACTCGGAGACTCCTCTCACCGCGCAGCAGGGCGAAGCTCTGGCCCGCATCGTGGCCAGTCATTCCGAGACCGTGAAGACTCCGATGGCGAGCGACGGCAAAAAGCAGATGTATTCCCTGACGGAGAAAACGGATTGGGCAGCGGTGAATGCCCAAGCCCGGGTGCTTTTGTTGCCGGCGCAGTTAGCGGCGTTTGAGGGGCTCGCCGAGCAGAAGCGAATCGACGCCGAGTTGAATGAGGTGCGGCGCCAAGTGCAGCCGTCTGCAGCGCCCGCGGCCGGTTCGAGCAAGGCGGCCGCGGTTGCTACGCCGCGCAGTTAACAGGTGCCACGCGTCGCCGCAGATGCCCGCTAAGAAGCGGGGTCTTGGCGCGTAGAGCATGGGTCTGTCGTTCTCGTGCTGCCGTGGACTACTCTTTCACCTTCCGCGATCCGCTCTGGCTGCTCGCGCTGCTCGTCGTGCCGTGGTTGGCGTGGGTGCGGCATCGGCGTGGGGCGATGGTTTTTGTCGTGCCATTCGTGGCCGCGTGGCACGGGGCGGGACCGGTGCGAAAATCCTACTGGAGCGTCGGGCTCGCGGTCGGTGGACTCGCGTTGCTGACGGTTGCGTTGGCCCGGCCGCAGCGACTGCAGGAGCGCTGGATGTCACGTTCCTACGGATACGACATCATGCTGGCGGTTGATCTCTCGCCCTCGATGTTGACCGAGGATTACCAGCGCGACGGCAAGCGAATCAACCGGCTGGAGGCGATCAGGCCGATCATCCAGGCGTTCATCGAGCGGCGGCCGGCGGATCGGATCGGAATCGTGCTGTTCGCGGGCAAGGCCTACACGTTGTCGCCCTTGACGTTCGATCACGCGTGGCTCGCGCGACAGGTGGACCGCATCCGGATCGGGTTGATCGATGAGGGCACGGCGATCGGGGACGGTGTCGTGGTCGCACTGCAGCGGCTCGCGCAGCCGGCGCGCGAGGTGAGCGGTAAGCGCCTGGGCGGGCTCGTGCTCTTGCTGACGGACGGCGCAAACAACGCGGGGCTCTTCACCCCGCAGGAAGCGCGGGCGATGGCGGAGGAGCGCGGCGTGCCGGTGTTCACGATCGCGGCGGGGCGGCGCGGGTTAGTGCCGGTGCCTTACGTGAACGGCGCCGGGGAAAAGAAATATCGGTTGGAGCGCTCCGAGATCGACGAGGATGCGCTTTGGCTGATGGCGCTGGCGACGGGCGGGAAATTTTTCCGCGGGCCCGATCGCCGCACCTTGGTGGAGGCGTTCAATGCGGTCAGCCAACTGCGGCCGATCACGTTTGAGCGGAGACGGCTGGTGCAGACGGAGGAGCTGTTTCCGTGGTTCGCGGCGCCGGGCGTGGCGCTGATGGGAGTAGCGGGCTGGCTCGCGAGACGGCGTCGACTGACCTAGCGCCCGGCGCAGCGCGTATCGTTTGGGGATTGTTTATAGGCGTTCCCGTTCAATCCTTCCGTTTCCGCCATGCCTGACTTCCCCATCGTCGACACGCATCTGCATCTTTGGGCGCCGAAGCGACTCAGCTATCCGTGGCTCGCAGGTGCGCCGAAGTTGAATCGGGATTTTCTCATCGAGGATTATCGGCGCGCGTGTGCGCCCGTGGCGGTGGCGAAGATGGTTTTTGTGCAGTGCGATTGTGTCCCGGCGCAGGCGTGGGCCGAGGTCGAATGGGTCGCCGAGGTGGCGCGCACCGAGCCGCGGCTGCGCGGGATCGTGGCACGAGCGACCTTGGAAAACGGCGCCACGGTGGAGGCGGAGCTGGCTCGCCTCGCGAGCCAACCGTTGGTGAAGGGCGTGCGGCGACTCATCCAATCGGAGGCGGACAACGCGTTTTGTTTGCGGGCGGATTTCGTGCACGGAGTGCAGCTGTTGCATGCGCACGGACTGAGTTTCGATCTCTGCATCAAGCACCCGCAACTCGCCAACACCATCAAGCTCGTGCGGCAGTGTCCCGACGTGCAGTTCGTGCTCGATCACATCGGCAAGCCGGACATCAAGGCCGGCAAGCTCGACCCGTGGCGCGCGGAACTGCGCGAACTGGCGAAACTGGAAAACGTCTGGTGCAAGCTGAGCGGGCTGACGACGGAAGCAGACCACGCGAAATGGACCGGCGCTGACCTGCGGCCCTATATCGATCACGTCATCGCGTGCTTTGGCTTCGATCGCGTGATGTTTGGGAGCGACTGGCCGGTCAGCACGCTCGCGACGGATTTTAAGCGTTGGGTCGCGGCGGTCGACGAGACATTGCGCGGTTGCTCCGCTGAGGAACTGCGCAAGGTGTATGTGGGCAATGCGGAGGAATTTTACCGCGTCTGATCCCTGAAAAACTAATCTGGAAATCAGGAACTCAGGAATAGAATCTGACGGTGCCGAAAACGGAGCTGGGTTGTTTCCTGATTTCCTGAGTTCCAGATAATCCGCTCCGACCAATTTCCCAAAATGAAAGTCACCCCATCCACCCGTCGCCATTTCATCAAAACTGCGGCGACGGCCGTCACCGCGTTTCAGATCCTGCCGCGCCACGTGCTGGGCGGAGCGCGCTTCGTGCCGCCGAGCGAGAAGGTGAACATCGCGATGGTGGGCGTCGGCGGCCGCGGGTTGCAGAACATGAAGGCGCTGCTCGCGCTTGATGATGTGCAGGTCATCGCGATCGCGGATCCGGCGGAGCGTTTTTCCCTCGAGGATTTTTATTACAAGGGCAGTGGCGGCCGGCTGGTCGGCATCGAGCAATGCGAGAAGCATTACGCCGAGAAGACGCCGAACTACAAATGCACGGGCTACGAAGATTTCCGCGTGATGCTGGAAAAGGAAAAGGCGGTCGATGCGATCCTGTGCGCGACGCCGGATCACACGCACGCCACCATCGCGTTGCGCGCGATGCGGGCGGGGAAACACATCTACGTCGAAAAACCGCTGACGCATAATATCTGGGAGGCGCGTGAGGTCGCGCGCGTGGCGAAGGAGACGGGGGTCGCGACGCAGATGGGCAATCAGGGGCACTCCACACTTGGCATGCGCGAGACGGTGGAGCACATCCGGGCCGGCACGATCGGGACGGTCAAAGAAGTGCACGCATGGGTGCCGGCCAAGCGGTGGAATCCAACTCTCACGACGAAACCGAGCGGCAGCATGGCGGTGCCCGCGGGCATGAATTGGGATCTCTGGATCGGGCCGCGCACCCCGCGCGATTTTCATTCGGCGTATCATCCGGTGGCGTGGCGCGATTTCTGGGCGTTTGGCAGCACCGGCATGGGCGACTTCGGTTGTCATGATCTCGATGCAGCGACGTGGGCGTTAGAACTGGGCTCGCCGACGCGCGCAGTGGCCTACGCGACGGGGCCGAGCGACAACGAGATCGCGCCGCACGGCAGCACGATTTATTATGATTTTCCGGCGCGCGGAGCGTTGCCCCCGCTGCGCGTGACGTGGCATGACGGCGGCGCGCGACCGGCGGCGCCCGAGGCGCTCGGCAAATTTCCGCTGCCGCCCCGCGGCGTGATGTTCATCGGAGAAAAGGGCGTGATCCAGTGCGATGGCGCCGGCGGCCCGCCGCGTCTTTTTCCGGAGTCGCTGCGCACGCAGCCGAAGCCGGCGCCGAGCATCAAACGTTCCAATGGCCACCACCGGGACTGGATCGACGCGTGCAAGGGCGGCGACCCGGCGAGCAGTCATTTCGGTTACGGCGCCCTCCTCACAGAGATCGGTCTCGTGGGCCTGCTCTCGCTGCGGCTGAAGAAACCGGTCGAATGGGACGGCGCGGCGATGAAGGCGACGAATTTGCCAGAGGCCGAACCGATCGTGCGCGGGACTTATCGCGCGGGTTGGGAACTTTTGAGCTGAGGCAGCGGGGCGAAAACGGAGCCCGCGGAAGTGGAGGGCGAGGCGTGGGGGCGCGGCGTGTCCGTCGCGTTTCGGCCGAGGGCGCCGCGGCTCCATGGGCAGTCGACGATCCAGCGGCTTGGGGTCAAGCCGCTCCACCTTACGCTGGCTACACTTCTTTAGACTCGCGCCGGTGTCGGCTGCGACTAACGGATCGGCGGCAGTCCTACTTCGCCCACCTCGCCGTGCGTGAGTGTTTCCCAGACCATGTGGTTATTATCGGCGCCGGTGGGGCGGTTGGTAGGGATGACGCGCGCAATTTTCGGCAGAGTGTGGCCGAGCCG
>JANPIT010000229.1:0-1956 GCA_031425115.1 Opitutaceae bacterium
AAAACGAGGGCAACGAGGACGAACAGGGCGCGACGAAGAGACGGGAGCGACATGGGTGCGAGAGGTTGACGCGATCTTCGGCGAGCGGCGGCGCCAGGCGCAAGGGTTGGTTGGGGGAGGTGGAGCGGCTTGTCCTCAAGACACATTTTAGCGGAAGCGCGTCGCTTCCGTGACGGAACGGGAAGCCGTTCCGCTACAAACCTCAAACCAGCGTCTTGGGGACAAGCCGCTCCACCTTCTGCACTCACTTCACAGCACCCGGGTCACCCCCGCCATCGCGGGCGTGCCAGCCATCATCGGCGCGATCGTAGATTGTCTGCCGCAGCGGTGCGAAGGCGGTGCCGTTCCACGCGCGCACCTCGATGGTGATCAGCTTTCGTTCCAGGTGGAGCACGTTGTAGGCGTTGGCCTCGCCTTCGCGGAGCCGGTGAGAGATCGCGGTGCCGGCTTGCACGGCAATCATCGCGCGTTTTTCCCTCGGATAGTGGGTGCGGATGTCGCCGGCGTAGCCGCGGTGGAGGTGGCCGGCGAGGAGCAGGTCGACGTTGCAGCGGCCCAGCACTTCGATGGCACGGGCGGCGCGGCCGACCAAGTCGATGCCCACATCACCGGGTGGAGGCAGGAACGGGTGGTGTGTCACGACCACTTTCACGCGCAAACCGCCGGTCTCGAGGCGGCTCTCGAGCGCATCGATTTGTTCGACGGAGATGCGGCCGTTTTTCCACGTGAAGGAGCGCGCGGTGTTCACGCCGAGGACGATCACCTCGTCATCTTCGAACACCGGGTCGAGTTCTTCGCTGAGGTAGTGCTTGTATCGTTTTAGTGGGCACAGGAAACGGCGCGCGACGTCAAAGAGAGGCACATCGTGATTGCCGGGGACGACGAGCTGCGGCGTGGGCAGGCGTGCGAGGTAGCGGCGCGCCGCGGCAAACTGGGCTCCCCGCGCGCGCTGGGTAAAGTCACCGCTCGCGACCACGAGGGAAGGGGCGAGGGCGCGGAGGTCGGCGACGAGGGCGTTGGCGACGGCGGGGACTTCTTTGCCGAAATGCAGGTCGGAGATGTGCGCGATGGTCTTCATGCGGCGGTGGGCTTCGGCGGCGCGATGACGCGCAGGGCACGGGGCCGCGCCACGAGGCGCAGGGTGTGGGCAGGTTCGATCAGCTCCCCGTCCACCGCGATTGGCAGGGGCCGCGGCGCGTCCGTGCTGATGACGGCGTGCGTTACCGCCCGGACGTCCAGCGCGTCGGCTGCATCCACGCGGCGGACCAGGGACTGCCACGCGAGGTGGAGCAGCGCGAGGCGGCGATGCGCGCGCGTCGTGTAGATCCAAAGCTGGCCTGCATCGAGCTGCGGGCGGAGGCTGGGCCCGAGCACGTGACCGGAGTAGGCGTTGTTGCCGATAAAGACAAAGGGCGTCCGCAGCGCGACTGAAGTATCATTAGCCTCGATACGTAGGCGCAGGCGTCGCAGCCGGCGAAACACCGTGATGCTGGCCAGGAACATCGCGACCCACTTGCCAGCGCCGCGCAGGCGGCGGAGGGCATCGCGGCGGCGCACAGCCTCGGGGTATGAGCCTACGGAGCAGTTGTTGATGAAGACGCGACCATTGACCTCGCCGACATCGATCGCGCGCGGTTGACCCTGGCCCAGGGCAGCGATCGCTTCGCGCCAATCGGGGGGCAGGCCGAGATCGCGCGCGAAGTGGTTGAGCGTGCCGAGCGGCAGAACGCCGAGCGAAATCGGCGTATCGACGAGCACGCCCGCGGCGGTGTTGATCGTGCCATCACCGCCGCCCACGAAAATCGCCTCGGGCTGGTCTGCCACGGCGGCGCGGAGCGTGGCGACCAGTTCTCCCGGCGGGCTCGGGCGCAGCTCGGCCGCAATACCGGCGGCGGTTAGCGCCGCGAGGATCTCGGCCGGAGAAGCAGCGCCCCGGTCACCATTCAGGGAACCGGC
>JANPIT010000230.1:0-10107 GCA_031425115.1 Opitutaceae bacterium
GGCCCGTGGGCGGACAAAAATCCCAACGGCCCGCCCGTAGGTCGGGGCCCTACCAAAGAAAAAGGCCGGTCTTGCGACCGGCCTTTGAAATTCTCACGAGACGCGGCGCCTCGTTTCCTATCCGCTCAGACTTCGTAAGCGGGCAGCGACTTGTCGACCCGCACCTTGTCGAGCCGCGCAAACACCGGGACGCCGGCGTCGTGCGGGATCGTGACCTCGCCTTGAATCAACGGTTGGGCGTAGCGGAGGAACTGGAAGTTCATGCTATGGCCATCTTCGTTGATCCACTCGCGCGGCAGTTTCTTCACCGAATTGGCCACATCGCTCAAGGGAGCAAGGCCGGTTTCGCTGGTGTAGTGTTCGCCGTCGCCCCGCATCAAGGTGACCATCTTGTCGGTCTGACCGTCGATGGCCGCTTCGACGGCAGCTTGGCCGGCGAGATACGCCTCATCGGCATCGGTCTTCGAGGCCGCGTGCGCGGCGCAACGCTGAAGAAGGCCGGGTTTCGCGACGCGAATTTTTACGCTGGGAAGAGCCTGGCCAAGGATTTCCGCGAGTGCATCACCGGCGCCGCCGAGCTGGGCGTGACCGAAAGCATCAGTCTGCGCATCGGCTGCGACGTAGTTGCCGTCGCTGTCGACGAGGCCTTCGGCGACGACGATCTGGCAGAACTTTTCGCGCTTCAGGATGCGTTTGATGTCCTCGACGACCTTCTCCTGGTTGAACGGAATCTCGGGGAGGAGGATGATGTGTGGCGGATCGTGCGGGTGATCGCGGCGCTTCGCGAGTGCGGAACCGGCGGCGAGCCAACCGGCGCTGCGACCCATGACCTCGATGATGGAAACGAGATCGCCCTGGCCCATGGCCTCGTTATCACAGGCGATTTCGCGGACGCTGGTCGCGATGAATTTGATCGCGCTGGCGTAGCCGGGGCAGTGATCGGTGACGGGCAAGTCGTTATCAATCGTCTTCGGCACGCCAATGACGCGGAGCTCGTAGCCCTGCTGTTGAGCAAGCTTCGAGATCTTGTCGGCCGTATCCTGCGAATCGTTGCCGCCGATGTAGAAAAAGTAGCGGATGTTGTGCGCTTTGAAAACCTCGAGCACGCGCTCGAAGTCAGCCTGCTTCTTCAGCTTGTAACGGCACGTGCCGAGAGCGGCGCCGGGCGTGTGCCGGAGCGCGCGGATCTGCTGCTGCGACTCCGACGCGAGATCGATCAAATCCTCCTGGAGGATGCCGAGCACGCCATTCAGCGAGCCGTAAATTTCCTCGATGCACTCGTGGTTCAGCGCCTCCGAGATGATGCCTGCAACGCTGGCATTAATGACGGACGTGGGGCCGCCGGATTGGCCGACCAAAACATTTCCTACGAGTTCAGCCATGAGTGAGGTGTGGTAAAGGTTTGAGACAACGTGAAGGTCCAAGAAAGCGCACCGCGCTTGGGTGTGGCAAACTCAAATTTCCCCAATGCCACGCATGGGCGCTGCCCAAGGCTCGCGCAGCACCTATCCGACAATAATTCCGGGATCGAAAGCGACGGGCCGACTAAAGCAGGCGACCCGGCTTGTAGTCCGCCGCGCCCTTGTGCTTTTTCGCCAGCGGTTTGATCTCGGCCAGAAACGCATCGACTTGGTGCGGGGCGGCGCCGACGAAGCGGGCATTCTCGGCCAGGATGGACTGCAGGGCTTTTTTCCCGAGCCCGATTCGACGATCCGTGGCGAGACGCGCGAGGAGATCGGAGTCACCGCCGCCCGTGCGCAGCGCCTTCGCCGCGGCCAGCGCGTGTTCCTTGATCGCCTCATGAGCCGTCTCGCGGCCCGCGCCGTGTTTGACGGCCTCCATGAGAATCGTGGTGGTGGCGAGAAAGGGCAGGTTGCGCTCGTTCTCCGCCGCGATCGCCGCCGGAAAAACCTCCATCTGGCGCAACACCGTGAGATAAGTCTCGAGCGCGCCATCGATGGCGAAAAATGAATCGGGCAGCGCGACGCGGCGCACCACCGAGCACGAGACATCGCCCTCGTTCCACTGATGGCCCGCCAGCGCACCGGTCATCGTGACAAACCCGCCGAGGATCGTGGAAAAACCGCAGATGCGCTCGCAGTTCCGCGCGTTAACCTTGTGCGGCATCGCAGAGGAACCCACTTGGCCGTCCTGGAAACCCTCAGTGAGCAGCCCGGC
This sequence comes from Opitutaceae bacterium, assembly GCA_031425115.1. Lineage (GTDB taxonomy): Bacteria > Verrucomicrobiota > Verrucomicrobiia > Opitutales > Opitutaceae > ER46. The sequence continues at coordinate 2,179 of JANPIT010000230.1, forward strand.
CCCGGCCATGAGCCGCAGGGTCGTCGCACAGCTCGCGGCGGCGGCCCCGAGTTGGTGCAGCGCGGTGACAACCTCGAAGTCCAGCCCGCGTGGATACACCTGGCCCACCGCGCTCAACGAGGCGTGAAACCCAAGATGCTTCAACACGCGGGATTCGAGCTGATCGACCTTGTGGGAGTCGCCCCCGAGCAGCGTGAGTTGGTCGAGCTGCGTGCCGACGGCGCCCTTCAGGCCGCGCACGGGGTAACGCGCCAACAGCTCCTCGATCCGCGTGAACGCGACGAGAAATTCCTGGCCGAACATCGCGAGGCGTTTGCCGAGTGTCGTGGGCTGCGCCGGCACGTTGTGCGTGCGGCCGGTGATCATCAGATCGCGGTGCGATTCCGCCTGCTGCGCGAGCGCGAGCAGCACCGCGGCGCCCTTGAAGTGCACCAGCTTGAGCGCGCGGAAAATTTGCAGCTGCTCGACGTTCTCCGTCAGATCGCGACTTGTCAGCCCGAGGTGGATGAATTGCCGTTTCGCGAGATCTGAGAATTCCTCGATCCGCGCCTTTACGTCGTGGAGCGTCACGCGCTCGCGTTTGGCGATGGAGACGAGATCGATCTGCGCCTTCACCTTTTCGTAGTCCTTGATCGCGTCCGCGGGGATTGGCACGCCGAGATCGCGCTGCGCCTTCATCACTGCGATCCAAAAATCGCGCTCGAGTGCCACGCGGCCGTGCTGCGACCACACATCCTTCATCGCGGATGACGCGTAGCGCTCGGCAAGGACGTTGGGGATCAGCGCGGCAGCGGGAGAGGACGTTTCGTTCACAGCAAAAGGCGTGTGTTATGCGGCCGGTTCCGGGTTGGCGACCGGAAAAAACTCCAAGGGCCAAGATCCAAGCTCCAGGCAAGCGCCAAACTCCAATCTTCAACTTCGAAAAATCGCGGAGCATGGAAGTTTCTCTGGAGCTGGGCGCTGGGATCTTGGAGTTTCGCATATGGCCCATTCGGTTTCCGGACACCTCAAGCTGCGCGTCGCGGAATATGATGGGCTGATCTGTAAACTCGTGCCCGCTTATCCGGCGATGCGGCCCGTCCAGCTCGAGTTGCTCGCGTTGACGCTACCGGCGTCAGGTGCCGGCGCGCGGGTCCTTGACCTCGGAGGTGGGACGGGGGCGCTCGCCGCGGCCATTGCGGAACGCTTCCCCGCGGCGGAGGTGCAGATTTGGGACATCGATCCCGAAATGCTGGCGACGGCGCGCGAGCGGTGCGCGGTGTTTGGTGAGCGCGTGCGCTATGTCGAGCGGTCGTTCGCCGATCCGTTGCCAGACTGCGATGCGGTCGCGGCGTGCATCGCGCTGCATCATGTGAAGGACCTCACGGTAAAGGCGGCGATCTACCGGAATATTTTCGCTGCGCTGCGTCCCGGCGGAATTTTCGTGAACGCTGACACGGCGGTGTGTGCGACGCCGGCGCTCCGGGACCATGCGTTCAAACTCTGGGCACGCACAATGGCGCCGCATGGCATCGACGAGTCGCAGGCGTTTGCGCATTTTGCGAGCTGGGCCCACGAGGATTATTATCCACCGCTTTGGACGGAATTGCGGCTGCTCGCTGAGGCCGGCTTCGCTGAACCCGAGTGCTTCTGGCGCGACGCGGCAGCGCTGGTGTTCGGAGCGACAAGATAAAGCTCCAAGCACCAAGGTCCAAGCTCCAGAGAAACACCAACCTTCAGTCTCCTGGGCGGCTCCCTGCTGTCGATTTGGAAGCTTGGATCTTCTCTGGAGCTTGGACCTTGGTGCTTGGAGCTTTAATTCACGCCGCCAGACACCGCACTGCCATCTCGCGCAACACTTCTTCCTGCTCGTTGGGCCGGCGGATGATTTCTTCGAAGGCCGCGATGAAATCCTGCTGGTTATCGATCAACCGTTTCAGGCTCGGAAGCTTTGCACTGCCGGCGAGTTTACCGACATACCACGGATTCTGCGTGAAGAGATTGAAAGAACTCTTTTCCGTCGCGCCGATGAAACGCGCGCCATGGCTCGCTTGCGCGCGAGGCATCCCGTCGAGACCGCGCGGGCCGACGCGCACTTCGCCCGCATCGACCAGCGCGCGCACTTGGAGGAGGATGCGGTTGCGATTTTGCAGGGCGCTGATGACCGGTCGCGCGTCGCCGCCGCTGAAAAAATGCCGGTGCAGCGCTCCGAGCGTCCAGCGCAGGTCGCCACTAAAAAACGCTTCGGCCGCCTCGAAGAAATCCCCCTCAGCCACATTCGGCGTGAGTTCGGCTACGTGCGCTTCCTCGATCGTCGCGCCTTCGCCGGCGTAGGTGGCGAGCTTGCGCGTCTCCTCGACAATCAGCCGCGTGTTGGCGCCGACCTTGGCGAGCATCAACTCGACGGCCCCGGGCGCGAAGGTGGCGCCAAAGGTTTTTGCTTCGGCGAGCGCGACCCCCGCGAGCGCTTCACTGGCGCTGTCGCCGTCGCCTCCGACGAGCGTGAAATCCGCGTTCTTCTCGCACCACTTGGGAAACGACCGCCGCCGGTCAATCGGGGCGGCGGTCACGAGAATCGCCGTCTCATCAGGATTTACGCTCTCCAGGATCTCTTGAAAATCCGCGACCAGTTTAAGCGTGCTCTCAGCGCGGCCGGTCACGGTGTCGGCCAGAAAATTCACGTCCTTCAGCCACACGACGCGGCGTCCGCCAAACATGGAGACGGTCTGCACCGCGTCGCGAAACTGATTCACGGCGGTCTCAACTTCGCCGACATTCGCCGCGAAACCGTTGATCGTCTCGCGGGCGAATTCATCGGTGATCTCCGCTGAGAGGGTGGCGAAACGTTCCTTGCCGAGGCGGCCGACGAGGAAATCGTCGGAGCCGCAGATGAAGGTGAATTTTTTCGCCGCCGCCATGAGAGCGCGCAATCTGGCCGCGAAGGGCGCCGGGGTGCACGAAAAAAATCGCCTTCCCGCCTCGCGCGCCCCGAGGCTGACGCCGCTTTTCCAGCATGGCGTATTCGTCGACCCCTATTGCTCCACCTGCCGCACGGTGGCGGAGAGACCTCCTCCTTCTCACCGTCGTCTTCGGTGCCATTTATCTTTTTCTGCTCGGTCGGCTCCCGCTCGCCAATCCCGATGAGCCGCGCTACGCGCAAATTCCCCGCGAGATGCTCGCGCAGGGTGACTGGGTGCTGGGCCGGCTGAACGGCATTCCCTATTTGGAGAAACCGCCACTGGTCTATTGGACGGTGGGGTTGTGTCACCGCTTGTTCGGGCCCGGGGAATGGTCGATGCGGCTGACTCCGGCGCTGTTTGCGCTCGCGGGTGTTCTGCTGACCTACGCGGCCGCGCGGCAGTTGCACGGACGCGCCGCGGGGTTGGGCGCCGCGATCGTCTTCGGCACAAGCTTGATGACGCTGGCGCTGGCCCGTGTGCTCCTGCTCGACATGGCGCTCACGGTGTTCATGAGCGCGACGCTTTTTTGCTTCGTGCTCGGGGTGCGCGAGCCGCCCGGCCGTCGTCGTCGCTGGTTTTTCTACGGGCTCTACGCGAGCGCCGCCCTCGCCACGCTTACGAAAGGCCTCATCGGTTTTTTAATTCCGGGGGCGGTGATGTTTCTCTGGTTGCTCGTCTTCAATCAATGGAAACGGCTGCTGCCGATGCAACTGCCGGGCGGGCTGTTGCTGTTCTTCGCGATCGCCGTGCCATGGCACCTGCTGGCGGCTCAGCGAAATCCAGAGTGGGCAGAGTTTTATTTCGTGAACGAGCACTGGCGGCGTTTCACCGAGCCGGGGCATGGTCGGACCGAGCCGTGGTGGTTTTTTGGGCCGGTGTTGCTGCTGGGTCTGTTTCCCTGGCTGGGTTTCATCGGTTGCGCCACGAGCGAGGCGATTACGGGTGGCTGGAAACGCCGGCACGCTAATGCCGACGCCTGGTTCTTGGTCACGTGGGCCGCTTTTGTCTTCGTATTTTTCAACCTGTCGCAGTCGAAACTGATTCCTTACATCCTGCCCATGTTTCCAGCGATGGCCGTGCTGATCGGCGCGTGGCTCGCGCGCCGCTGGGCCGAGCGAGACGTGCCGTCGCTGCGAAGAGGACTGCGGGTGTTCGCCTTCACGTGCGGACTTCTCGCCATGGCGCTGCTCATCGCCGTGCTGAGGCCCGGTGTGATTCGCGACGTGGCGCAGGCGGACGCATTGCGGCCCTACGGTATCGCCATGGCGGCGGTGCTGATGATCGGTGGCGTCTTGGCGCCCTGGCTGGCGCGCGTGCGCGGGGTGGCGGCCGGATTGGTCACACTCGTGGGAACCGCTTTGGGGTTTTTCTTCGGCGTGATATTGGCGTCTCCGCATTTTCAACGCCCCGACACGAAGGCCCTCGCCCTCGTCGCGCGCGAGCGGGTGGGACCCGCCGATCGCGTCTATCATTACTGGGCGTTCTTCCACGATTTTCTCTACTACAGCGAACGGCCGGTCGGCTTGGTCGGCTACATCGACGAATTGGGCGTGCAGTTCATCACGCCGGAAGAACGCGCGGCACGCTTCATCGATGATGCCGAACTGCGCCGCCAGTGGGCGGGAACGGGACGGGTCTGGCTCGTCGTGCGCAAACGCGATCAGACGCAGCCCAAGTCTGTTTTCACCGATGCTGCGTTTCGTTATCATGTGATCGCAGAAACGCGGGCTCACCGCTTGATCAGCAATCAACCCTAAGATGTCCGCGCCCTACCTGCCGCTCACGCGGCCCACCATTGACGACGACACGATCGCGGGCGTGGCCGAAGTGCTGCGCTCGGGCTGGATCACTTCCGGACCGAAGGTGAAGGAACTGGAGGCGAAGCTCTCGGAGCATTGCGGCGGCAGACCGGTGCGCGTGTTCAATTCCGGCACGTGCACGATGGAGATCGCGTTGCGGATCGCCGGCGTGGGGCCGGGGCACGAGGTCATCACCACGCCGCTTTCCTGGGTGGCGACGAGCAATGTAATTCTCGAGGTGGGCGCGCGGCCCGTGTTCGTCGACATCGATCCCGTGACGCGCAACCTCGACCTCGAGCGTATCGCGGCCGCCATTACGCCGGCGACCCGGGCGATTCTGCCCGTCGATCTCGCGGGGCTGCCGGTCGATCGCGACCGCCTCTACGCGATCGCGCGGCAACACGGGCTGCGCGTGATCGAAGATGCCGCGCAGTCATTCGGAAGCACGTGGCACGGCCGGCCGATCGGATCCTTCGGCGACTTCGTGTCCTTCAGCTTTCACCCCAACAAGAATATCACGACGATTGAAGGCGGTGCGCTCGTGATGAACGACGAGCGCGAGGCGAAGCTGGCGGAGCAGTATCGGCTGCAGGGCGTCGTGCGCAGCGGATTTGACGGCATGGAAGTCGAGCTCGTGGGCGGTAAATTCAATCTGACCGACGTCGCGGCCCGCGTCGGCCTGGGGCAGTTGCCGCACTTGGTCGCATTCAACGCCAAGCGCCGCGAGTTGGCGCGGGTGTATTTTGAATGCTTGGACGCGGCTTCCGTGCGCGCGCTCGGGCTGCAGCTGCCCCCGGCTGATTTCGCGCAGACCAACTGGCACATGTTTCAGGTGGTGTTGCCGGAGGAGCGGCTGACGATCCGGCGGGCGGAAGTGATGGCCAAACTCCACGCCGCTGGGATTGGCTCCGGGGTGCACTATCCGCCCATCCATCTGTTTGCCGTTTATCGGCGCCTCGGCTGGAAAGAGGGCGACCTGCCCATCGCCGAGCGCGTATGCCGAAATATCCTCACGCTTCCGCTGTTCCCGGCGATGACGCCGAGTGATGTCGAGCGCGTGGTGCGGGAGCTTGCGGAAATACTGGCGAACCATCAAAAGCCATGAATCTGGAACTCAGGAAATCAGGACCCGATTTCCGCCCGACGATCCGTTTCCTGAGTTCCTGAGTTCCAGATTGGTAATTTCAATCGTGTCCGAAGCGTTTATCCAACTTTCCGTCGTCATCCCGGTTTACAACGAGGAGCTGAACCTACCCGCCCTTTTTACCCGGCTCTACCCTGTGCTCGATGCGCTGGGTCGTCGTTACGAAGTCATTTTCACGAATGACGGCAGTGCCGATCGATCGATCGCGCTCCTCCGCGCGCAACATGCGGCGCGGCCCGACGTCACGCGCGTGATCGATTTCAACGCCAACTACGGCCAGCACATGGCGATCATGGCGGCGTTTGAGCGGGTGCGGGGGGAGATCATCGTAACGCTCGACGCCGATTTGCAGAATCCGCCGGAGGAAATTCCGAAGCTGCTCGAGAAAATGGATGCCGGGCACGACTACGTCGGCGGTTATCGGTTGGAGCGGCAGGATTCGTTTTTTCGGACCGCTGCGTCGCGGCTGATCAACTACGTGCGCGAGCACACCACGAATATCGAGATGACCGATCAGGGCTGCATGCTGCGCGCGTATCGGCGACCGATTATCGAAGCGATCGTGGGCAGCGGCGCGATCAACACCTTTATTCCCGCGCTTGCCTATAGCTTTGCGGGAAATCCCGCGGAGGTCGGCGTGCGTCACGAGGAGCGACACGCCGGGACTTCGAACTATTCAGTCTATCGCCTGATCCGGCTGAATTTTGATCTGATCACCGGCTTCTCCCTGGCGCCGCTGCAGTATTTCACGATGTTTGCGATGGCGTGCTCCGCGGGGAGCTTGCTCCTCGTGCTGGTCTTGGCGGGACGGCGCATTTTCGTCGGACCGGAGGAAGGCGGCTTGTTTACGCTCTTCGGCATTTTGTTTTTTCTGATCAGCGTGACGATGGTCGGCATCGGGCTGATCGGCGAATACATCGGACGCACCTACCAAGTTGTCCGGGCGCGGCAGCGGTATCACGTGCGCGAGATGTTCGAGTGCGAACCGCGGGGCGCCGGAACTACCGGCCCGGCAGGGCACCGGCTGGCGTAGTTATTCGGCTGGGGCACCCGTCGCAGCCGCAAACCAGTGCGGTGGCCAGCCGCCGCGGCCTCTCGGTGTCACGCCACGGCAGGATCTCATGCGGTCTCCACCCGGAAGATCCCATCCGAGCAACTCGCCGAAGCTCGCACCGGGAAGTTGGGAGGTTTTCTGCAATTTCGGCTGGGTGTTTCCACCCGCAGGAATAGCTGGTCGAAATTATTTGGAGAACTACAGTGCTTGGAGCCCAATGAGCGCCATGCCTCAAATCGCCCGCTCGTCCGTTCGCCCGCTGCGTCTTCGTGCCATGCTCCGTTCGCGAGCGTCCGCCTCGGAGAATCACGGGCGCCGGAACTCAGGTTTCACCCTCGTCGAGATCATGGTGGTGGTGACGATCATCAGCCTCCTGGTGGCATTGGGCGTGCCGGCTTTTCTTCGGGTGAAGGTGAAGGCGAAGGCGAATGTAGCAGTCAGTGATCTTCGCACTTTTGCCGCGGCGTTTGATGCTTATGCACAGGAGCAAGGGGGATGGCCCGCCGAGGTGGATGCGGGCCAGATGCCAGCCGGCATGACCGGGCGCTTGAACGAAGGCGCCTGGATGCGGGTGACGCCGATTGGCGGCAAATACAACTGGGATTTCGATCAGATGCACGCCGGCGTGCGGTTCCGGGCGGCGATCGCGATCAGCGACACCGCCGGGGCGGCGCTGGTGGAAGATGCCGACCTTTGGCTGGCGATGGACCGTGCGATAGATGATGGCAACCTGAGCACAGGGAATTTCCGGGTCGGGGCTAACTCGGAACCGGTTTTTATCGTGCAGCCATGAGCAATCCTGGACCAGCCGATCTGTTTGAGGTCAACTTGCGGCAGCTTTCGGCCGACTTGAAAAAGGCGGCGTATGCGTATCCGGACGTCCCGCTCGGAAATATGCCGGCGAGCAAGGTGCTCAAGCTGCTGAAATCCGCCGAGGCGCTGGCACCGCAAGTGGCTTATCCGGCTGCGCCCGAGATCCGCATCGTGGCGCCG
>JANPIT010000231.1:0-4339 GCA_031425115.1 Opitutaceae bacterium
CACGGTGGCCGCGCCGATCGCCCGTCCGTGCTCGAACGAGACCGTCACAAGCCCGAGGACGAGGGCGACCAGAAAAAAGGCCGCGACGCTCCGCAGCGTTCTCACGCTGATCCGGCTCTCTTTCCACCAATGATAGAGCACCAGCACCACGGGCAGCATCACCACGGAAGTTTTGCACAGCATCGCCGCGATGAAGAGCAGCCACGCGACCGTCCAATCGCGCCGCCGCCCATCGCGGTCCTAGTCGAGGTAGGCACAGAGCGAGAGCAGCATGAACGGCAGCGAGAGCGTGTTTTTGAGCTCCGCGATCCACGCCACCGATTCGACCGCCAACGGATGAACCGCAAAGATCAGCCCGCCGAGCCAGCCGTGCCTCACTCCCAGTTTACCAAGGAGCCGCCACACGAGCAGCGAGCTCAGCGCGTGCAGGAGAATACTGGTGAGATGGTAGCCCGTGGGATCGTCCGCGCAGACGCGCCAGAGCAGCCATTGCACGGTGGCCTTGAGCGGGTAGTAGCTCACCGCGCCCTCGCCGCGCCAGATTTTCGCCAGACCCGCCGGATCCGGCAAAAGCGGATTGTCCGCGATCTCGTATCCGTCGTCCCACAACCAGCCGCCGTGCAGCGCCGGCCAGTAGATGAACAAAACCAGCCCCACGATGCCCGCGGCGATTGCAAACGTGCGGATCCACGCGGGCTTCGACCGAATCGAAACGGGGGAAGGAGGGTCGACGGTCATGAAGCGTGGCGCACGGCGACCACCCCTATCGGCCACCAAGGCCTGCGCGCAAAAACAAAAAAGGCGCGCCGCTTTTGCGACGCGCCTTTTTTTTAAAACGTGCGGATCGAAATCCGCGCGGAATATCTTAGTAGTCCATGCCGCCGCCGCCGGGACCGTGACCGTGGCCACCACCACCCGCCGCTTCCTTCTTCTCAGGGAGCTCGGTGATCATGCACTCGGTGGTGAGCAACAGACCCGCGATCGAAGCCGCGTTCTGCAGCGCGGTGCGGGTGACCTTTGTCGGGTCAACCACGCCGGCCTTCACGAGGTCCTCGTATTCGCCCGTGGCGACATTGTAGCCGTAGTTGCCCTTGCCGGACGCAACCTGGCCCACGACCACGGCACCCTCGACGCCAGCATTGGCGCAGAGCATGCGGATCGGGGACTCGATGGCGCGACGGACGATCTGGGCGCCAATGGCCTCATCGCCTTCGAGCTTCACGGCGTCGATGGCCTTGCCGCAGCGGATGAGCGCGACACCACCACCAGCAACGATGCCCTCTTCAACGGCTGCGCGCGTGGCGTGCAGCGCGTCTTCGACGCGAGCCTTCTTTTCCTTCATTTCAACTTCGGTGGAGGCACCGACGTTGATGACGGCGACGCCGCCGGCCAGCTTCGCGAGGCGCTCTTGGAGCTTCTCGCGATCGTAGTCGGAGGTGGTCTCGTCGATCTGACGGCGGATCTGCTTCACGCGCGCCTGGATGTCGGACGATTTGCCCGAACCCTCGACGATCGTGGTGTTCTCCTTGTCGACGACGATGCGCTTGGCGCGGCCGAGGTCGGCCACCTGGATGTTCTCGAGCTTGATGCCGAGGTCCTCGGTGATGCACTTGCCGCCGGTGAGGATCGCGATGTCTTCGAGCATCGCCTTGCGGCGATCACCGAAGCCAGGAGCCTTCACTGCGCACACATTCAACGTGCCGCGAATCTTGTTCACCACGAGGGCCGCGAGGGCTTCGCCTTCGACCTCTTCAGCGATGACGAGGAGGGGCTTGCCGCCCTTCGCGACGACCTGGAGCAACGGGAGCATGTCCTGCAGGCTCGAGATCTTCTTTTCGTGAATGAGAACGTAGCAGTCCTCGAGCACCGCTTCCATCGCCTCGGCGTTGGTCGCGAAATACGGCGAGAGATAGCCCTTGTCGAACTGCATGCCCTCGACGACGTCGAGCGTCGTCTCGATGGACTTCGCTTCTTCGACCGTGATGGTGCCGTCCTTGCCGACCTTGTCCATCGCGTCGGCAATGATGTTGCCGATGGTCTCGTCCCAATTAGCGGAGACGGTGGCGACTTGGCGGATTTCCTCGCGGTCGTTGACCTTCTTGGAAATGCGCGCGAGCTCGGTGACAGCGGCCTCAACGGCCTTGTCGATGCCACGCTTCAGGAAGATCGGGTTTGAGCCGGCGGTGACGTTCTTGAGGCCTTCCTTGTAGATGGACTCAGCGAGCACGGTCGCGGTGGTGGTGCCGTCGCCAGCAGCATCGCTGGTCTTCGAGGCCACTTCTTTGACCATCTGCGCGCCCATGTTCTCGTAGGGATCGGGAAGCTCGACTTCCTTCGCGACGGTCACGCCGTCCTTAGTGACGGTCGGGGAGCCGAATTTCTTGTCGATGACGACGTTGCGACCCTTCGGTCCGAGCGTGACCTTGACGGCCTTCGAGAGGAGCTCGACGCCGCGCAGGATTTTCTGACGAGCGGACTCGTCGAACAGGAGTTGTTTAGCAGCCATTGTATTAAATTAGTGTTTGAGAATTTTTGATTGAGACGGACTTCACTTAGGCGATGACGCCGAGGATGTCGTCTTCGCGAACGAGGGTGTATTTCTTCTCGTCCAGCTTCACTTCGGTGCCGCCGTATTTGCTGATCAACACGCGGTCGCCGACCTTCACTTCGAAAGCGGTGACTTTGCCGTCTTCGTTTTTCTTGCCGGTGCCGAGGGCGATAACTTTGGCCTCCTGCGGCTTTTCTTTGGCGCTGTCCGGAATGATGATTCCGCCACGGACCTGTTCTTTCTCTTCGATGTGCTCGACGAGGACGCGGTCCCCGATCGGTTTAATTTTAACGTTAGCCATATTGTTTTTGGTTTGGGTTGAAGGATGGAGTTTTACTTCTGTGGTGACTAAAGCGCGCCTGCCGCGAGGAAGCAGCAGGCGCGCAAAATGAGAGAGGATGGATTACTTTTTCTTTTCGTCGTCCACAACCTCGAAATCCGCATCGACGACATCGGCCTTCTTTTCCGTTTTCTTTCCGGAATTTTCAGCATTTCCAGCGGGACCGCCTGCGGTCGCGTCGGCGCCCGGGGCACCTTGACCACCTGAGGCTTGGGCCGCTTTGGCCGCCTCTTGGTAGATCTCGCCGCCCACCGCGCTGAGCTTTTCCATTGCCGCTTTCATGCGGTCGGGATCGTTGCTCTCGAGGTCCTTCTTGGCGTCGACAATCGCGGCCTCGCCCTTCGACTTGATGCCGGCGGGGAGCTTGTCGCCCGAGTCCTTGATCGTCTTTTCGAGCTGATAAATCGCGGAATCGAGCTGGTTCTTGGACTCGACGGCTTCCTTCCGCTTCTTGTCCTCCGCAGCGTGAAGCTCGGCTTCCTTGGTCATCTTATCGACCTCTTCCTTGGAAAGGCCCGAAGAACCTTGAATGGTGATCTTCTGGTCTTTGCCGGTGCCGAGGTCCTTGGCGGAAACGTGGAGGATGCCGTTGGCATCGATATCGAACGTAACCTCGATCTGCGGCATGCCCCGAGGCGCCGGCGGAATGCCGTCGAGTCGGAAGGTGCCGAGGACTTTATTGTCGCGCGACATTGGGCGCTCGCCCTGAAGAACGACAATTTCCACCGAGGGTTGATTGTCGCTGTAAGTCGAAAACGTCTGCGTCTTCTTCGCGGGAATCGTCGTGTTGCGCGGGATCATCGCCGTGGCGACTTGTCCCGCCGTCTCGATGCCGAGCGTCAACGGGGTGACGTCGAGCAACAGCACATCGCGGACTTCGCCCTTGAGCACGCCGCCCTGAACCGCGGCGCCGATCGCGACGACTTCGTCGGGATTTACACCTTGGTGAGGCTGCTTGCCGCCGAGTTGCTTCGCGATATCAACTACCTTGGGCATACGCGTCATGCCGCCGACGAGGACGAGCTCGTCGATCTGCGCGGGGGTGAGCTCCGCGTCCTTCATACAGGACTTGAACGGCGGGATGCAGCGCTGAAAAAGAGACTCGCAGATCTGCTCCATCTTGGAGCGCGTGAGCTGCACGTTGAGATGCTTCGGGCCGGAAGCGTCGGCCGTAATGAACGGCAGATTAATGTCCACAGACTGCGTGGACGACAGCGCGATCTTCGCCTTCTCGGCCTCTTCCTTCAGGCGCTGAAGTGCCATCGGATCTTTACGGAGGTCGATGCCGTTTTCCTTTTTGAAAGTATCGACGAGCCAGCCAATCAGCGCGTCGTCCCAATTATCGCCGCCGAGATGAGTGTCGCCATTCGTGGCCTTCACCTCGAAGACCCCGTCACCGATCTCGAGCACGGACACGTCGAACGTGCCGCCGCCCAAATCGAATACCGCAA
>JANPIT010000232.1:0-7843 GCA_031425115.1 Opitutaceae bacterium
GGATCGGTCACGGGCCGGAAGGCTTGGTGCTTGCGGAGGATCCACGGCTGCTCGCTCAGCGTGCCGTTGGCGTTGAAGAACTGCGTCGCGCTGAACTGCGTGGCGCCAAGGTTGAAGGGCAGCGGGAGCGCCTGGTCGCGGACGTTGAAGGCGCGCACGGCGCCGGTGTCGCCGAGCGGTGGCGCGAGCATGTAGTCGATGCCGACGGGGATCAGGTAAACATAGGGCGTGCGACCGAGGGCGTTGGGCGAGGTGGTGTTCGGCGTGCCGGCAAAAACGACGCCGGGGCTGTAAGGATCCATCCCGACGTAGCCGCGCAAGACGAGGCCGAGCGCGTAGATCTTCGTCGCGTAGTTCGAGGGCGAGAACGCCCCGTCGCCGGGCGCATAGGGCAGGCCGAAGAAATTAAGGCCGTGCTCGATCGTGGTGCGGAACGGTATCACGATTCCGGGGACGGCGCTGCCGTCGGGTTTGCGTAGATTGCGGGCGCTCGCCGCGACGTCGGGATCGGCGAGGATGTTCGTCATCACGTGCTGCTCGAGCGTCTGCTGCCACTGGGCGTCGTCATTGGTCGTCGCCGCCGGGATCCGGAAGAGCTCGCGACGCAGGGAGAACAGCGTGCCGTTCTGGTCGGGATTGTTGATGCCGAGCCGGCCCTTCGCGACTGACCAGTCGGACTGGAGCCGCGCCATCGTGCCCGCGAGCCCGGCGTCGCCGAGCGTGCTGACAGTCGCTTGCGGCGTGCCGTTCGTGAGATCGCCGAGGGCGCGCGACGCCACGATGGCATCGATCACGGACTGGCCGGCGGCGGAGCCAAGGAGGCCGGTCTCGTAGTCATAGCTCTTGGCGGCGAGATACGTGTAGCGCGACGCGAGATCGAACAGGGAGCGGTATTGCTCGAGGCCCTCGTTTCTAAACGTGCGGAACGTGAGATCCCGCGTGCGGTAGCCTTGGATGAGGCCGGCGGCGCGCTGGCGGAAGATTTCGCGCTCGGCCTTGAGGCGTTCGCCCTCGGCGATGACGTTGTTCAGACGTTGGAGCGAGCGCTGCAGAGTCGTGGCGAGCTGGGCGATCTCGAAGTGGCTCTGGACCAGCGCGCGGTAAAGCACCTCGTATTCGTAGGCGACCTGGGCCTGCTGGTAGTTGAAGCCAAAGGCGGCGACGATGTCGTCCGCGTCTTTCTGCCGGCCTTCCTGTTTGGCGAGGAGATATTTGGCGGCGTTGGTGGCAACCGCGCCGATGAGGGCGGCGACTTTTCCGCCGGTAGTGCCGACAACTTTGATGGTGCCGCGGACGGCCGAGCTGGGGTCGTTGGCGAAACCGACGACCGTCGGCGGAAATTCGGCGGCGCTGCCCGCGGCATCCTTGAAGGCATCCCCGGCGACCTTGGCCAACTGGCCCACGGCGGAAAGGCCGGCTTGGATGAGGCGGAGGCGGGAGATTTCCTCGTCGGCGGCGTCCTGCTCGGCGAGCGCGGCGAGATGGGTGCGGATCATCTCATCGTAGAGTCGGCTGCGCGCAAAGAAGACCTGCTCCTGCTGGCGGTAACGATCGTAGCCGGCGAGCAGGGAAACCTGCGCCTGGTGGGCATCGGTGAGGGCCGACTGCAAGGCGCCCGTGACGCTGCGCGTGCCGAGCGGCGTGCCGCCGGCGGGCCAGACATCGGCGAACTGCGCGTATTGATTCATCTGCAGCGCAATCGTCTTGGTGGTGGTCTCCGCGGAGTGGGCGCGGGTGATGTCCGCTACGGCGAGGCCCGTGAACGTGCGGACGTTGGTGGGCACGCGGACGCTCATGGTGAGCGGCGTGCTGGTGCTCACGAGGTCGGAGGCCCGGTCGACGATGAACCAGGTGAGTTCGTCGGGGCCGGCGTAGTCCTGCGCGTAGATGCGACCGGGACCGACGAGCCCGGGATACGGCGTGCCGTAAATATCGATGAGCTGCTTCACGTAGGCGCGCTCCTGATCGACGATGGCGGCGTTCGAGCCCTCGATTTGATTCTCCTGATTGCGCAGGAGGCGCGTCATCTTGGCTGCTTGATCGAAGGCGCCCTTGGCGTTGAGGACGGAGCGGAGGGAGCGCTCGTAGATTTGCTCGTAGTGAGATTTGCCGGCCTTCAGTTCGGTGGGCGAGATGTCGAAGGCGATGGCGCCGGGGCTGAGGCCGAGCGGATTGAGCCGCGCGTTCGCATTGTCCATCGTGGTCTGCGACGTCTCGGCGGCGAGCGTCAGCTCGGCGAGGCCGGGGACGGTGGTGCGGTCGATGACTTGGACGCCGCTATGCGTGGGGGCGTTGTCTACGTCGGGGAGAATCGCGTTGCCGACGATCCAGTGGAAGTAGGCGCCCTGCGTGGTGCGCGCGGACCACTCGTCGAGGCCCCAGTGGCGCGTGAGGCCGGTGGAAGAGTTGGTCGTGCCATCGCGGAACTGCGTCCAGCCGGCCGCGGGATCGTCCTTGTAACTCTGGCGGTGCGTGAGGGCGATCACCTGCGTGGCGGCGCGCGCGAGATTCGAAGCGGTGGCCGCGAATTTGCGCTCGTCAAAATAATCAATTTGCACGGCCTGGCCGAGGACGGTCACGGCTTCGCTGCGGGGCGTCCAGGTGAAGGACGGATTCTGCAGGAGCTTGTAGTAACCGGTGAGCGCAGTGAGGTAGTGGCCGTAGGCGTCACCGTGGCCCTGGGGGAACATCCGCTGCGCGTCGGCGGCATCGACCACGCCGTTGGCGGTGGGGCTGCCGGCTTTTTCGCGGACGTTATAGTTAACCGCGTAGAGGGCCTCGCCGGAATTGATGCCACGCGTGTAGTTCCAATAGAGACGATTGTAGGCGGGCGTGACGGTGACGCCCGGCGCCACGGCGTCGTCGCGACCGCGGAGCAAGGCGAGTTCTTCCTCGAGCACACTCTTGACCTGGCCCTCGAAAGAGAAGCGCGAGGTGTTCACCTCGGTGACGGTCGTGGTGTCGTCGACGGAGATGGTGGGGTTGGCGGCGTCGGCGTAGGCCTCGTTGCCGAGGACGGTGTAGAGATCGTTGAGATAACCGGCGGCGAGGAGCAGCGCGTCGTTGGCCGGCGAGTAATCGTAACCGGAATCGATCGAGATGTTTTTTCCGCGGCCCAGGACGGTCTCGTAGATTTCGATGAGGCCGAAGTCGTTGATGTTTTCGAGCGTGAGCGCGACGTCACCCTCCCAGCGTTTGCCGGCTTGGGTGATCAGCGACACGTCGGTGTTGACCGCGTTGTTGTAGAGATCGGTCATCCGCTGGTTGAACGGATTGATCGCGGCGAGGACGCGCTTGATCCAACCCTCGACGAGCTTCGGCGGCATCCAGCGGGACCACGGCACCACGGCCTGGTTGGCACCGGGCGCGAGGATATTGCCCTTATTGATCTTCGGGCGGTAGCGCATCGTGAAATAATTGTCGGACATCACGAGCAACGGACTGCCGAGCGGTGCGGTGGGCGAGCCGCCGACGATGGCCTGGTTAAGGAGTGTGCCGTTGGGCGTCTGCCACGGAGTGCCGCTGGCGACGACGCGGTCGGTCTCAGTGGAGGCGTGGAGCCGGAATTCGATCGAGGACGAAGTGCCGAGATCGGCGGTGGAATAGAGAGCGACTTCGAGACGGTTCACGCCGCGCTGGAAATAATTCGAGTCGATCGTGAACTGGCGCGACAGCGCGCCGGTCGGCACGAGGCCGGTGCTCGCGGGCGTGGAGGTGAAGGCGGCGGGAGCGTTGAACGCGAGGGCGGCGGTGCCGTTCACGTAGAGGACGAAGCCCGCGAGGCTGGCGACGTCGGCGCTGAAGACGATCTGTGCGGGGACACCGGCGGTGAAGTTGGCGCCGGGGACGGAGCGAATGACGAGGCCGGGGAGTGCGCCCGCGGCGGTGTAGTTCGCGTTGTTGATTTGAACCGAGCGCTGGAGCGTCGCGGTGACCGTGGTGAGCGCGGCATACTCGGCGGCGGTCGGAAGCGCGGCGGCGGGGTTTTGGACGATCTGCCAGTTGCCCTGGTTGACGAGATCGAGCGCCGCAAGGGCGTAAGTGTAGACCGGCGGGGCGACGCCGCCCTGGGGCGGGGCGTAGCGCCACTCGAATTCGTAGTCGTCGGGCTTGGCGGCGAAATCGCCGCTGTGGCGGAGCGTGACCTGCTCGTCGAGCGGATTGGCGGACGGGAGAACTTTGAGGTCGCCGGTGTAGAGTTGGGGCGCGACTTTGAACACCTTGAGCGCAACAGGATCGCCGGTGGGGGTGAAAGCGCGGCCGTTGCCGAAGAGCATGGTCACCCAGCCGGTGCCGTTGCCGGTGGCCGTGAGCGAATAGTCGACGACGGCGGTATCGGAATCGGTGATCGTGGCGAGGGCCTGCGCGCCGATGGCGACAGGCGAGCCGTTGGGTTTGTAGGTGCCGGCCTTGAGCGGATCGGGGATGAACGTTTCGACGCTTGTGGCGAGGGCGCCCACGGCGGAGATCCAGAGGTTGCGATTGGCATCCGCGAGCGCGGGGAGCGATTCGAGTTTCGCTTTGTCGTCGGCGGCGAGGACGTTGAGGTTGAGGTAGTCCTCGCCCGCGGGTTCATCGACGAACGTGCCGCGGAGGACGAGAGCGCCCTTGATGCCGCGCAACGGGTCGTAGAAGAAACGCGTCTGCAGGTGCGGCGGCAGACCCTGGAAGTAGGTCTTGCCCTGATACACCGTGGTGCGGAGGGAAGTCGGCAGGGAGTTGAGGCCGCCGGGCGTGCCGAGGGCGAAGGTCTTTTCGCGCAGTGGATCGTGCAGGACGACGCTGGGCTGCGCGGCGCCGTTGAGGGCGACCGATTGCTGATAGAGGATGTGGCTGCTCGCCTGGCGGAGCACAGCGGGGAGGCCGAATTTCGGGAGCGCGAGCGTTTCGGCGACGCGGAGCTCGGGGGCATGGTCGGGCCAGACCGGCCGGTAGATGACGGTGAGCGCGGTGCCGGTGACGGGGTCGCCTTGCGGCACGCCGCTGGCCAACGGGCGGAGATACGGCAGGATGGTGCCGACGGCGGGCTGTGTGGCGGCGCCCGGAATGAAGAAGCCCTCGCGCATCGTGTAGTAGAACTTCATGCCGAGCGTGGGCGAGGCAGCGGCGTGCGGGCCGCGGTAGACCCAGTGGAAGCCCTTCCGATCCTCGAAGGTGAAGCGCGTGTAATGCGCGGCGAGTGCGGTCGGCGCGGCGTGGGCGGAATCGGGCGTGCCGGCGACTTCGGTGTTGCGCACGGTGCCGTCGGGGTTGAGCGGCAGCGGCAACAACGGGAGCGGCATCGGGCCCTGGAGGATCGTGCCGGCGGTGACGGGGTAGTCGAAGATCACCGCGCCCTGTTCGCGCACGACCTTGAACGCGTGCATCGCGGGGCGGTTGTCGGTGGGCGACGTGTAGTTGATCAAGACATACGGCTGCGAGGTGTAGACGGCCGGCGTGGCGGACGTGTTGTTGAGGTCGTCGCGGAGGGCGTAGGCGCGGCCGGCAATCATGAGGGCATGTTCCTCGTTGGGATTGAAACCGGGGAGCGTGCGGTCGTTTTGGATGTAGAGACTGCCGTTGATTTCGGCGGGCGAGAGGTCGCCGCTGCCGGCATTGCTCGCGAGGACGATGGGATCGGCCGCGGCCGGATAAGAGACGGTGTAGGTGCCGATCTTCGCCGGCGTGTAGAACTCCTGGAAAGCGGCGCTCGGTGGCGTGACTTTTTTGAACCACCAGATTTTTAGCACGTTGGCACCGGGCGCGGCGTTGACCGGGATGATAGCGCCTTGGGCGGCGGAAACGTTTCCGACCGCGAAGGGGTTCCGGTAAGCGCCCGGGTGATAATTGGTGCCGCTGACGATGTGGCCGCCAATCTCGTAGTCGTCGGGGGCGTTGATCCGGTCGCCGACCTGCGCGGTGCCGAAGATCGCGGAGAGCCCGTCGCTTTCCTGAAAGCCGACATCAAGGACGTTAAACTTCGCGGTCGCACCGCCACCGCCACCGCCGGAGATCGTGATGCCGGTGGCCGTCGTGAAGTTGGCGCCGGGATTCGTGAGGGTGATACTGGTGACGGCGCCATTGGTCACATTGGCGACGGCGGTGGCACCGGTCGCGCCGCCGGTAAACGAGACGGCAGGCGCGGAGGTGTAGCCGGAACCGCCGTTGGTGACGGTGATGGTCCGCGGGCGGGTTTCCGTCTGCGTGTAGAGGCGGACATACCAGACCTCGGTGCCGCCGGAAAATTTCAGCAGCGTGCGATTCACGCCATCACTCGTGAGCCCGACGGTGAGGCGCTGGCTCGCGGTATCGATGACGGTTTCGGTTTGGGCCGGATCATCCTGGTAGATGATCTGGGGCAACAGTCCGCCGGAGAATTGGAGGCCGGTGGAGGCGTTACTGCCGCTCGCGCCGACGGTGTAGTGGGCCGGGTAATTGAGCGGGCTGGCCGGCCAGACTTGCAGGTAGTGGTTGCGTTGGACGGGCCAATAAAGGCCGAGACTCGGCAGCGTAGTGGCCGAGGGGAGATTGATCGCGGCATCGGAACGTTCGAGCCAGTAGAAGACGATGCGGTCAGGGTTCTCGTTTTCGCGTTCGGCGTAGTATTGGGCGTAGCCATCGGGACGCGTATGCGACCCATAGAGCGACTGGCCGTCGGGCGTGGCGTTGAGCAACGGAGAGGCGATCAACTCCGAGGAGCCCTGCAAGGGCAGGAGGCGGCCTTCCTGGTCGCGGGGCGTGAGGCGGTCGCCGAGCCAGACGGTGACAGTGGTCGGCGGCGCGACGGCGACGAGGTCGACGATGTCGGCGCCCAGGAAAACGCGATTGGTGGTCGAGCCGGGTTTGAGCGACCCGAGATACTCGACAAAGATGCGGCCCTCGACGTTGTAGGCGCGGAGCGTGGCGACGCTGCCGATTTTCTCGAACCAGAGCGTGCGCTTCTCCGGCGGCGGAGTGGAGTTCGGGCTCGGGTTGGGATCGAGGCCGACGACCTTGTATTCCTCGGCCACGGTGGCGGGGACGATCGGGTTATAGATCGGATTGACCGTTTCGATGCTGCCGGTGGGGATGTTGACGGCGGGCCCGGTGAAGCTGCGCTCGGTCCAGTAGATCGTGCGCGTCGGCCGGGTCGTCGCGCCGGAAACGGAGAATATCTCCGTCTTGTAGCCGTAGGTGGAACCGGAGGTAGGCAGCCGGGTGACCCACGTGATGGTGACGCGGCCAGACTGAGAGGCGAAGACCTTCTCGGCGTGCGGGCTGTAGTAGAAGTTGAGCGTGGCACCGGCGGCCACGTGTGGGTTGGTGGTGCCGCCGATGACCTCGCCGGGCGTGACGGGCTGCATGCGCCAATAGATCGCATCCGCGGCAGTGGTGCCATCCACCTGAGTGGCGGGCTGCTCGATGATATCGCCGAGGAGGTAACGCGGCACGCCGGCGGCAAACGCCGCGCCGAAACTCGAGCGCTGCAGCACGGTCGCCGCGCCGGTGGGCGCGCCGGTGCCCGGTGCAACGTAGAGCCCCGCGGGGTAGCGTTGCGAGAGCGTGCCCGTCGCGGCACGAGCGGCGGAGCCCGAGGCTACGCCGTGGACAGCGCTGAACTGGGGCGTCGTGGTCGCCGGACTGGCGGGATTGGGGACGATCGACGAGCCCGCGACGTGAGAATCGAAAAGGCGGTTGAACTCGCCGCCCTTGGCTTCGATTTGGGCGGAGGCGGTGGGCGTCAAAAAGAGCGCGGCCGCGCAAACGATTGCTCCGAGGTGGAGCGGCTTTACCCCAAACCGCGGGTTTGGAAGCGAGGCGGCGCGGCGCGGCGGGCGATCGCCCAGAATCGGCGTGAGGTCAATCCGCTCCACCACCAACCCAC
>JANPIT010000233.1:0-2794 GCA_031425115.1 Opitutaceae bacterium
TCAATGCGCTCGACCGTGCGTTTACTCAGACCCGCCAAAGCCGCCATTTCCGCTTGAGTCATGTTCATGTCCAGTCTTCGAGCGCGAATCGCATGGGCAAATGCGTTCACAATGATGCCCGTTTCATTTACCGGACCAGAACTCGCTCCCTCCGTCGTATGGCAACGCAACTCGGAGATTCCTACAGGCTTTGTGAAGCAAAGTTTCGAAAGCATAGGCATGGTCGGCCGTTCCGCAGTCGATAATGATTATCTCGTCGGTATTGAAGTCGTAGAAGCGCAACAACTGTGAGAGCCGCGACGAGGGAGCAATCGCCTTCCCGACTTTGAACGCTGTCTGATCACGAAGCGGTGCGATATAAACGAAGGCCATGAACAATGGCTTGGGCTTGCAGGCGCCGCTCAATCCACGAACAGCTCGGTGATCGACCAGCCGCTGTCTTTTCGTTCCTCGGTGTTCTTAATAATGACGTAGCGGCCACGGGTGCCGGCGGGGAGATCGATGACGGTTTTGTTGCGCTGACCGGCGCCGGTGGCGAGGGGTTTGCCGGGGGTCTCGGGGTCGTCGGTGACGAAGACGGCGTATCGCTCGGGGAAAAACTGGGTGCGGCCGGCTTGATCGAGCGTCACGCGGTGGACGGGGCGGCTCTGCTTGAAATCGGCCTCGACCCATTCCTCGCCGAAAACCGAGGTGCTCCAATACGTGGTCGTTTTTCCGTCGATCATGTTTTTCGTGTTGGCCGGAGCGGAGGCGCGAAGAGTGGGCGGGCCGGAGAGGTTGGAGCGGATGATCTCCGCGGCGGCGCGGGCGCTCGTGCCGAGGGCGGCGTCGCTTTGCAGGCTTTCGGCCAACGCCAGCGCGGCGTTGTCGTTGGCGCGATTGAGGAGTGCAGCGAGCCGTGGGCGGGCGGCGGTGTCGGACGTGCTCGCGAGCAGACGTTTCACCACGTCGGTCAATTCGGGCGTCCAGGTTTCGCGGGCGCGTTCAAAGTAACGCAGCGCGCCCTGCAACGCGGCGTCGCGCGTGGCCGGAACCTTCGCGTCGCGCGCGATTGTGGCGAGGGCGGGAAGGGCAGAGCGATCGGTCCAGCGCGCGAGTGCGTCCGTGGCTGGGCCGGCAATCGTCGCGTCGTCGCGGAGTGCGAGTCGCTGGGCGGTCTCGACGGCGGTCGTGCCGCCGATGCGCGAGAGCGCCGGGAGCAGGCGGAGCGCGACGGGCGTGGGGGATTTTTCGACGGCGTCGAATACGGCGCGGCCGCGGTCGACGGGGGCGCGATGGCGCAGCGTGACATTCACGAGCGTGCGGAGGGCGCGCGCTTGTTCGGCCTCATCGGTGGCCGCGACGGTCCACGCGAGGATCGCGTTTTCTTCGGCGGGAGTGCCGATCTCGCCGAGGGCCCCGATCGCGGCACTGCGCAGGGATGCGTTGGCCTCGGTGCGCGTTTTCAGTAAAAGCGGGATGGCTTCCGCCATGTTGCGCAACGCGAGTTGCTCGAGGTGAACGGCGCGGAGTGACGGGTCTCCGCGCTCGGCGCCGGCGATGATGGTGGCATTGACATCGGGGCCGTTGAGTCGCGCGAGACTGAGCCGCGCGACCTTGGCTTCCTCGGTCGCCGTGCCGGCGGCGCTCTTCGCGAGCAAGGTCACGATGTCGCGATTTCCCGAGAAAAAGCCGAGCGCCGCGATGGCCGAGCGGCGGACTTCTGCGTCGGAATGAGCGGCGGCTTTTATTGCCGCGGGCAGCGCGGCCGGGTCGGGTCGGCGCGCGAACGCGGCGAGGGCGCCCGCTTGTGTAGGTGCATCCCAGCCGGCCAGTTTCCCGGCGAGCGTGGCCATCAAGTTGGGCGCGGCTGATGCGGCGATGGCTTCGAGCGCGGCCTGTTTGAGGGTCCAGTCGTTGCCCGCGAGGGTTTCGGCGATGCGGTTGGCGGCCGCGCCGATTTCGATTTCGAGCGAAAGGCGAAACGCGGCGGTGCGGTGCGCGGGGCTGCGTGCGCTTTTTTCCAACTCGCGCAGCAGCGTGAGCGCGGCGGCGGGTGGCATGCGCGGCGCCGCGGCGAGCTTGGCTGCAGCGATCGGCGCGGGGCTCGGCTCGGGCGTGGCGTGGAGGGCGGCGACGGCCGCCGGATCCGCAATCTCGCCAAGCGTGCGGGCGGCGGCGGCGGCGGTCGCGGCGTCGGCGTCCTTGAGGAGCTTGCTTAGCTCGGGCACGGCGGCGGCGGCTCGGCGGCGGGCAATGGAATCCATGATTCCGATACGAGTGCGGCCGGTGGTGGTGGTGAGCGCGGTGACGAAGAGAGCATCGATGGCGGGACCGCGCGCGGGATCGAGGGCGAGTCGGGCGAGGTCCGTGTCGCGCTCGTCGAGGAGTAGGATGGCGAGGGGCTTGTAGTCGTCGGGTTTCGTTTTCGGCGCGGAGATAGCGAGGACGGCGCCGAGGCGTTGCGCGATGGCCTGGCGGGCGGCGAACGTGGTGTCGGTGCGGCGGAGCAGCGCGAGGAGTCGATTTTCGAGGGCCGCGAGTTTCGTCGCGTCGTTACCGGCGGCGTTCAGCTCGTTGTCGAGGGCATCGAGCGCGGCCTGATCGCCGGAGTAGGTGAGTCGGGCGAGAGCGGGAGCGGGCTCTGCGGCGCCGAGTGCGGGGGCGAGGAGTAGAAGAACGAGCGAAGCGGAAATGGGGCGAAGCATGGGGAGAGGAATGGGAGGGTGGGATGCGACCTCGGGCGGGCGGCGGCAGGCGGTGGTTCCGAGCGGCACCCGCGGAGAGCCGGCGCTACGAAAGGCCGATGGGTTTA
>JANPIT010000234.1:0-5358 GCA_031425115.1 Opitutaceae bacterium
ATCTTGGTGACGGTGCGAACACCAGCTGGTCGAGAGAGCGAGGATGGGCTTCACGCAGGAATCGGCTGGAGACCAAACATCGCGCAGCCTAGCTGCACGAGGAAAAACGACTTAAGACAAAAAGCCGTGCCCCACACAATCGGAGGGCACGGCGAAAAAACTCATTCGCCGATGGGCGAACGGATCACTCCGCGTAACGGCGGCGCAGCATCTGCGTGAACGCCTGGACCTTATTCTTCCGGCGGCGCTTCTCGCACGGCTTCTCGTAGTAACGCTTCGCGCGAGTGCCTTTGATGATGTTCTCGCGATCGAGCTTCTTCTTCATGCGGCGGAGCGCACGGTCGATGGGCTCGTTCTTGCGGATTTTGATTTCGATGGACATGTGAACGGACGTAAACGGACGAGTGGTGAAAGGAAAAGCCGGTTAATAGGCCAACCCGCGATGACTCCGTCAATGGCTTTTTTGCCGCGTTCGCAGAGTCAAACACCTTCTTCTCGTGCAACCCGCAACCTCCGTCCCTTACCAGCAGTCGTGCCCCCTCCCCGGACAAAAGAGTTGCGGCCTCCCAGCCTGCCTGTGTCCCTCCTTGTCCCTCTGCAGCGCGGCTTCGTCAGGCAGCCGCCTATCGTTGCCCGCATGAACTCCCTCCTGCGCCGTCATTTCCCGCCGGGCGCCTGCCCACGATGGATCGCACTCGGCGCGCTCCTCTGCGCCGCGACCACCTGTTTCAGCGCGACCCCTTCCCCTCCTACCCCGGCTTCCACCACTCAGCTCAAACGATTGAGCCTCGAAGAACTCCTTGCGCTCGATGTGACGGCGGTTTCACGCCGGCCCGAAGCTATCTCGTCGGCGGCTTCCGCGATCAGTGTGATCACAGGCGATGATGTCCGGCGCTCCGGCGCGACTTCGCTGGCCGACGCTCTGCGTTTTTCCACCGGGCTCGCGGTGGCGCGGATCGATGGTCGCACCTTCGGCGTCGCGTCCCGCGGATTTAACAACAACGCGGGCAACAAACTTCTCGTGCTGCTGGATGGCCGCAGCCTTTACACGCCACTCTTTTCGGGGGTGTTCTGGGATGTTCAAGACACCGAATTGGCCGATCTCGACCGGATCGAAATCGTCCGCGGCCCCGGCGCCACCATGTGGGGCGCCAACGCCGTCAATGGCGTCATCAGCCTGCAAACCAAGAACGCCCGGGATTCCCAAGGCACGCTGCTGAGCTTCGGCGCGGGTAACGAAGAGCGACAGTTCGCCTCCCTCCGGCACGGCCTGAAACTGAGCAAAGGCGTCTACGGGCGCGTCTACGCCAAGCAATACGCGCGCGACGACCTCGTCACCCCCGCTGGCATCGACACGAACGACGACGCAAAAATGGCGCAGGGCGGCTTCCGGGTCGATGGCGAGCCCGCCGGCTCCGCCAGTGCCTGGACGCTCCAGGGCGACTGGTATCACGGCTTCCTCTCCAGTCGCCAAGCGACCCGCGTGGCCGGGGGAAACGTGCTCGGTCGGTGGCGCACCGCGCTCACTCCCCTCCACGCGCTGCAATCCCAATTCTATTACGACCGCGTCGAACGCTTCGTGCCCGGACAATTCAAGGAAGTGCGCAACACCTTCGACTTCGATTCCCAGCTTAATGCCACGGTCGGAGCCCACCAGAATTTTGTCTTCGGCCTCGTCGCCCGGACTTCGCAGGACCGAACGGGCACCACGGGCACCGTCCGGTTCGCGCCGCCCCGCCGGCGCATGTCTGTATTCAGCGGACTGATTCAAGACGAAATCTCCTTCGCGGACGAGCGCGGGGGGCTTACGGTGGGCGCCAAGTTTGAGCATAACACGTCCACGGGTTTCGAGCTGCAACCCAACGTGCGCGCTGCCTGGCACCCGCAGCCCGGGCAAACGCTGTGGGCCTCCGTCGCGCGCGCGCTCCGCACCCCGTCGCGCTTCGACGACGATCTGCGTTTCGTGGCTCCCACCACGACCCTCATCCGCGGGGATAGCGGCTTTCTCGCGGAGGAACTGATGGCCTACGAACTCGGCTATCGTTTCCAACCGCACCGCGGCTGGGCGATCGATGTCAGCGTGTTCGCCAATCGTTACGAACGCTTGCGCAGCCAGGAGCGAGCGAACGAGCCCGGCGTCACTTTCGTCCTGCGCAACCGGCTTAACGCCACGACCGATGGCAGCGAATTAAGTGTGGTGGGGCAGCTCACGCCGCGGTGGCGCGTGCGCACAACCTACGCCCACCTGCATAAGCGGCTCTCGCTGGATGCCGGGAGCACCGATATCACGCGCGGTGCCCAAGAGGGGAACGACCCGCGGCACCTCGCGACGCTCGTTTCGAGTTGGGACCTTTCACCGCAGTGGGAATTCGACGCACTCGTCCGCCACACCAGCTCCCTCCCCCAACCGCGCGTGCCGGGCTATTCCCAGCTCGATCTACGGCTCGGCTGGCGGCCCAGTCCGCAATGGGAAGTCGCCCTCGTCGGTCAAAATCTCCTCGACGCGCACCACCGCGAATTTGGCCCTCCCGTGGGTAACACGGCTCGCGAGCTCGAACGTAGCTTCTACGCCAAAGTGACATGGCGCCTCTGAGAAACAGATTCCTCCGCGCCGTCGGGACCGCCGTGATCGCGACCGTGTTGGCGTGCTCCGGTTCGGGGCCGCAAATCCATGCGGCCGACGCGCCGCGCGCGCCCTCGCGGGAACACGAGCTAAAAGCCGCGGCACTTTATAACATCATCCTCTTCACCGATTGGCCCGCGGCCGCGTTCGCCTCCCCCAAGGCGCCTCTCATCATCGGTGTGCTCGGCCGAGGGCCGGTGGCGGATGTCCTGGAGACCTTGATCCAAAACGAAAGGTGGCAAGGTCGCCCCGTCACGATCGAGAAATACACCACCGTGGCGCAGGTGAAACAGTGCCACGTTTTTTTCCTTGGGCAAACGGAGCACAGTCGTTGGGCGGCGCTGCACCCCCAATTTGCCGGCCGCGCGGTCCTGACCGTATGCGACGCGGAAAATTTCGCCCGCCGAGGCGGCGTCGTCCAATTCGGTATCGACCGCAACAAACTCAAACTGACGGTCAACCTCGCCGCCGCGCGCTCCGCCGATCTCATAATCAGCTCCAAAGTGCTACGCCTGGCCGAGGTCGTAGACGAACCCAAGCCATGACGCCCTTCCGCGATCTGCCGATCCGCCGCAAGGTTGCCCTCGTCATCCTCCTGACGAGCACGATTGTGCTGCTGCTCACCGCGGCCGCGTTTATCACCTACGAATGGATGACCTATCGCCGCGCGGAATTGGCCAACCTCACGACGGTCAGCCGCCTCATCGCCGACAACTCCACGGCCGCCCTGCGTTTTCGAAATGAGGCCGATGTGCGCAACACCCTCGCGACGTTGCGTGCGAGCCCGAACATCGTGTCGGCCGCGGTATTCGACCTGAGCGGCCAGTCCGTCGCCTCGTATAGTTTCGGCCGCAGCTCGCCCCCGCGCGTCTTGGAGCAACCACCCGAGGGCCACCGTTTCGACCGTGGTCACCTCATCGTTTACACGCCCATCACGCACGAAAATCGCACGCTCGGCATGCTCTACATCGAGACGAGCCTCGCCGCGATGCAGCGGCGTTCCGTCCTCTACGCCGGCATCGTGTTTCTCATCCTGATCACGTCGTCGCTCGTCGCGTTCGCGCTGTCGTCGCGCCTGCAAAAACGCATCACCGAGCCCATTCGCGAGCTGGCCGAGACCGCGCAGGCGGTCGCCACCGGCGGAGATTACTCGATCCGTGCGTCGCGCTACGGCAACGATGAACTCGGTGCGCTGACCGACGCGTTCAACCAAATGCTCCAAGAGATAACCGAGCGCGAGCAGAGGCTCACCCTGAGCGAGGAGCGGCTGCGCGTCGCGCTCGCCGCCGCCGACATGGGCACGTGGCGTTACGACCCGGAGCGACGCGAAAGTCAGGTGGACGAAAATTTCCGACGCATCTACGGACTACCCGCCGGCCATGGCTCGACCACCACCGCGGCCGAGCTGATCGAACGTGTTTTCCCCGATGACCGCGCCCTGGTGCGCGAAGAATTCCAACGCGCGCTGCAGAATCCTGACGCGCCTTTCGCACTCGAATATCGCGTGCTCGCCGCGTCCGGCGAAGTGCGCTGGGTCCGCGATCGGGGTCGGGTCGTCCGACGCCCGGATGGCACGATCACCTACGTGACTGGCGCGCTGGTCGACCTCACCGAACGCAAGCTGGCCGAGCAAGAGATCCACCGCCTCAACGCCGACCTCGAGCAGCGCGTCGTCGAGCGCACCGCCGAACTCCAACAGGCCAACCACGAACTCGAGGCGTTCACTTACTCCGTCTCCCACGATTTGCGCGGCCCGCTCCGTCACCTCTCCGGTTATACGAGCATGGTGCAGCAGGATACCGATAACCAGCTTTCCCCGGACTCCAAAGCCTGCCTGGAACGTATCGCCACCGCTGCTACGCGTCTGACGAAGCTTGTCGACAGCCTGCTCAACCTCAGCCGCGTCGGTCGTCAGGCCCTCACCCTGCAGCAAACTCCCCTCGACGACATCGCCACGGTCGCGTGGCGGGAGCTCGAAATTGAAACGCAGAAGCGCCGCATCGAGTGGCGTCGCCAGCCCCTACCCGTGGTAAACGCAGACTCCGCGCTGCTCCACCTTGTGTTCACCAACCTACTCTCCAACGCGGTGAAATACACCCGCCCGCGCGAGCTGGCCGTGATCTCCCTCGGCACGGAAATCCAGGACGGCAAGCAGGTCGTCTTCGTGCGCGACAACGGCGTCGGCTTCGACCCGCGGTTCAAACAAAAGCTCTTCGGCGTCTTCGAACGGCTCCACCCTGCCTCCGCGTTCGAAGGCACCGGCGTGGGCCTCGCCACCGTGGACCGCATCATCCGCAAACACGGCGGACGCATCTGGGCCGACGGGCAAGTCGACCAGGGCGCGACCTTCTACTTCACGTTACCGGGGATGTAATGCCACGCGCGGCGAATCGTAGTCGCACACGCGGGTGAATCGAGCGACTCGCCCGTGTCAGCGTGCGCCCGGCGCGCGGGAAGCGTGAACCACGCCGGGAAAATTCCTTGCTCCGCCGGTCGCGCGGTCTTGCTTTGGCGCCTTGCCGACCGTCGACAAAAATTTCGTCCACCTCCATGTCCACACGGACTACAGCCTCCTCGACGGTTGCTGCCGGATCGATCGGTTGATGGATCGTGCCGCGGAGCTGGGCATGAGCGCGATGGCGCTCACCGACCACGGCAATCTCTACGGCGCGATCGAGTTCTACAACCAGGCGAAAGCGAAAGGCATCAAGCCCCTGATCGGCTGCGAGCTCTAC
>JANPIT010000235.1:0-10242 GCA_031425115.1 Opitutaceae bacterium
AAGCGACACGGCATGATCGACGACAATCAGATGGCATGCGAAGACCTGAAAATTGCCGATTTGAATGGCGATGGTCGGCCCGATGTAATCGCGGCCGGTCGCGCGACGAAGAATGTAGTTATCTATTGGAACGAGACGCCGAAGGCGAACCCGTGAGGACGGGGCCAACGGGCCCGAACGATACGAACCAGGGCCCCAACGCGAGGAAGGATCTGCGCCGGAGCGTCAGACGCTTTTATAGAAGTGGACGGGGAATTTGATGCGGCTCCACGTGCCGGGATTCCAGCATTCGGTGAGTTTCAACCACGGCTTGGCCGCGATCATCGGGCTCAAAATCGGGTTGCCGTAGACCACGCGGAATTCGCGCGGACGACGCGCGAGCGACGCCTGCCAGCGACCGAGCACTTCGTGCATCGTCTCGGCGCCGAAGGGGTGGAACATCACGACGACGTTCACCTCATCGTAGTCGAAGTCGGTGGCGGATTTGCAAACGAAGCTGAGGGGCGCGCGACGGTGTTTCATGCGCGCGCCATTAATCTTGGCGAGCTCGGTGAGGGGCGGATCGATTTCCACGCCGATACTCGCTTTGATCGCATAGGTCGCGGCCACACAGGACACACGGCCCTTGCCGCAACCGAGGTCGACCACGGTGTCGGTGGGCTTCAGCCCGAGCCGGTCGAAGATCAGGAAATAGGTATGATAGGCCAGGTAACCGTAATGGTTGGCGTCCGCGTGCGGGCTGGGCGCGCCGCCGAGCGTGTTGATGTTGTAATAAGTTTCCCAGTAGCGATCGCAGACACGATTGAGCAATGACGTGCAGGAACGGGGCAGCGTGGGCGCTGGGGTAAAACGATATTCCGGCGAAAGTTCAGCGGTGATGGGGGGCATGGGCGGGGTGAGGGAATCTGAGTGGGATCGCAGATTAGGATAACCCGCCAAATGCCTCCAGTGGGTCTCTACCCCGCAATCCACCAGACCAGACACTACCATGCGGATCGGCAACGAAACCGCGTAAACAAGAGTCGCCAATGTGCCAGCAGATCGTCACGTTGCGGGGCTGTCTTGGGACACGCTCGAGCGTGTCCGCGATTTAACTCCTCCCCCAATCCCGATGACCACTCCGTTCCGCCCCGAATTGTCCCGCCGCGATTTCGTAAAATTTTCCGCGGTCACCACGAGTGCCGCCGTGCTGACCGGCCTCGGCGCCAACACCGTCATGGGTGCAACCGCCGGCTCCGATAAGATCCGCGTCGGCGTCGTCGGCTGCGGCGGCCGTGGCACGGGCGCGGCGCAGAACTGCCTCGAGGCGGCGCCGGGCGTCGAGATCGTCGCGATCGGCGATCTATTCGAAGCGCAGGTGGAGAGCGCGAAGAAGAAATTAAAGCTGCCAAACGTGCAGGGGTTTTCTGGTTTCGACGCTTACCAGAAGGTGCTCGCGAGCGACATCAACCTGGTGATTCTCGCCACGCCACCGGGCTTCCGTCCGCTGCATTTCGCGGCGGCAGTCGAAGCAGGAAAACACGTTTTCATCGAAAAGCCCGTGGCGGTCGATCCGGTGGGCTGCCGCTCGATTATCGCGACGGCCCAGCTGGCCAAACAAAAGAAGCTCGCGGTCGTGGCCGGAACCCAGCGGCGCCACCAACCGAGCTACATGGAGGTGATGAAGCGTATCCAGGATGGCGATATCGGCGAACTGGTCGGCGGGCAATGCTACTGGAACGGCGATGGAATTTGGTTTCGCGAGAAGAACGACCCGAAATTTCCCTTCCTGGCCAACGCGACTGAGTTCGAGTGGCAGTGTTTCAATTGGTATCACTGGGATTGGCTGAGCGGCGACCAGATCGTCGAGCAGCACATTCATAATATCGATGTGATGAATTGGGCGTTCGGTGGACCGCCGGCGAAATTCTACGGCCTCGGTGGCCGGCAGAATCGTGGCACGATCCCGGGCAACATCTGGGATCACTTCGCGGTGGAAATGGAATATGCCAATGGCGCGCGGGTGACGAGCATGTGCCGGCATACGCCGAAATCGTCGCAACGCGTCGGCGAGCGGGTCGTCGGCACGCGCGGCACATCCGACTGTGCCACGTCGATCAAGGGTGCGAAGGAATTCAAGTTCGTCGGCGCGGCCCCGAACCCGTTCGTGCAGGAGCACACGGATCTCATTGCGAGCATTCGAAGCGGCGAACCGCTGAACGAAGGCGAGCGCGTGGCGATCAGCACGCTCACCGCGATTGGCGGACGCATGTCGGCTTACACGGGCCGCGAGATCTCGTGGAACTGGCTGATGAATGCTTCGAAGCTGGATATCTTCCCGAAGACGCCAAAGGCCGGACCGGGCGTGTTCACCGATGTGCCGGTGCCCGGCAAGACCGAGCTGGTGTAAGGCGGAGGCGGTTCTTACTTCGCTTCGATTTGCGTTGGGGCCGCGTTTTTGCGGCCGCCCTGATTCGCCGCAGGCAAACCCGCGCGTGGCGGGTTCGCGCGGGGAAAGGCGGTCAAGGCGCGCCATCGCGCTTAACTTCCAGCGCATCAGTGCACGCAGGGCTGCACTGTGGCGATTACGTTCCTCCGCGGGAACGCGCTGCGCGACGTTGGGTCGGTGACCGCAAATTCAAATGAGGGTAAATCTATGAAATCTGGAATTCGCGATCAGGTGGAAGGCACCGCAAAGAACATTAAAGGGGCGGCCAAGGAGCAGCTCGGCAAAGCGACCGGTGATCCGGTGCGAAAAGCCGAAGGCACTGCGGAGCGTGCGGCGGGAAAATTTCAGCAAAAGACTGGTCAAATTAAGCGCGACATCACTCGCGATTGATTCTGTCCGTCGAACAGTTATTCGCGTCAGACAGCGCCCGTAAGGTGCCAGGCCGCTACGGTCGACCTGTCATCGGTAGAATGAGTGCGAGCCAATCGTTACAGTCTTGGCGAGTTTGCGCGTCCACGAAGTGCGTTCGCCGGTCAGAGTATAATGGGTAGCGCCACCCGTGGGATCGGCCCAGGATTCGTGCAAGGCATCGTCTACGACGGCCAACGCGGTGGGCCACGTGCGATCGCGCTTCGCGCGGGCGATGATGCGAGCCATGGATTCGCGGCCGGTCGTGAGCGTGTTCAGGGCGCTGAATTGTTTCGCGCGAAGAACGGTGGGCGCGAAGAGCTCGGGGAAGCCGCGGGCCCGATTGCGAATGACGGCCATCACGCTGCGCATGCCGAATTCGCCTTGGTTGGCGGCTTCGAGCACCAAGCAGGCAGCGACGAGGTCACGTTCGCTGGCGGTGAGCGTGTATTTCGGGATGGCGAATGAAATCGTGGGGGCGGGAGCTTCAACCATCAGGCTCGGAATGGGCGGGTCGATCCGCGACACCAGCGGCCAGGTGGCCTCCGCCCCTCGGGCGAGTTGAGGCAGAATCAGGGCGGTGAACGCCCCCAACAAGCTAAGCACCGGTTTCACGGCCGGCATGTTGCCACAGCGGCGCCACGGCCCAAATGGGGTTGTTAACTATCAGCGAGGTAGGCCTCGTTTCCCCTACAGCGGAACCCTGAGAATCTCCTCAGTCGCGCACGATGACGTCGACTTGTTCTCCGGGGCGCAGTTCCAACCCCGTCGGTGCAGTTATGTGTATCCGTAAACCGAATTCGGTAGGGAGCGGAGACACGGGCAATCGCATGGCCGCGAGGATCGTAGGCGAAATGGGTTCCAGTTGTTGGCCCACCTGTGCGACGGTGGCGGAGCCCATGCGACGAACCAAACTCCGTGTGCGGATTTCGACGCTCATGCCGGGCTTGGGTTCGAGGGGCAAGGGTTGGCGGAGGAAGCCGATGATGCGCTTGGACTGCGTTGCGCTGATTTGAAGGATTGGCTCGCCCGCGCTGACGGTTTCACCCGAGCGGCGATGAAGCAGCGTGACGACGCCGTCGATCGGCGCGATCAGCGGAACGGGCCCGAGCTGCGCGGCGAGGAGTCGCAGTTCCTCTTCCTTGTGTCGGATCGCCGCGTTCAAGCCGTCGGCGGTTGACGGCTGCGCGGCCCGATTTTCCGGATCGAGGCTGCGCATCCCCGGCTCGACGAGGCGCAGCAGCTCGGTTTGCGCCTTCACCTGAGCGTCGAGCGAATCGCGAGCGTTACGCGATTCTTCGAACTGCTCGTCGGTGATCATCTTGGTTTGATGCAACGTCGTGGTGCGAGCGAAGGTCGCTTGGGCCTGGTTCAACTGGCCCTGCAGCGAGACGAGTTCGACCCGTTTCGAAAGCAAATCGAGGAGCAGTCGCTCGCGATCCATCGCGGCGCGCTGTTGGCCGACGACGGGGTCGAGCGTGATGCGCATCATCGCTATCTCGGCGCGCACCACGCCAAGCGAGGCCTCGATCACTTGAGGCGCGTGGGTGACGACCTGCCCGATGACTTGGCCGGCGCGGACCGGTTGCAGCAAGTTGACCTCGAGTCCTGTGATGGCGCCTGGCGACGCTGACCGGATTTCCGCGCGCACCGCCTCGGCTTCACCGACGAAGGTTGGCGGTGCGACCCAGCGGGTCCAAATCACCACTGCCGCGACGACGCCGGCGACGAAAACAATTACAGGGAGATATTGAAGGCGGAGCTGCCGCCACACTTGAGAGGAAGGAGTCGGGATGGGCGGCAGGCGATCGCTCATGACTTATACTTCGGATTCATCCTCGGCCTTCATGCTGGATACTTGATCGACGCCCTGAAGCATCGCGAGCTCGCGCAAGAGGTCGCCTACGCGCGCAGGATCACGCAGCAGCAGGCGATACGAGAGATCAGTGCCGGAAGTGACGGAATCGAAGTGTCGATTGGCGCAATGCGCCTTGAAACTATGCCGTTCCAGCACGCGTTCCAGCTGCGGCAGTTCAGCGACTCCCCGCGCCCAATGCAGGTTGAGAATAAGATCGTAGCGATGCCGGCTGCCGAAGGACGTGAACCAGAGGTAAAGCATCAGACCGACGATCAGCAGCGTGCCGACGATCGCGGTGGAAAATTTCTGCGTGCCGCACGCCATGCCCAGGACGATCACCGCGAGCACGTAAGAGGTGTCGAGCGTGTCGCGCAGGATGTTGCGGAAGCGGACGATCGCGAACACCGCCATGAGGCCGAACGCGGTCACGAGATTGTTCGAGAGCACCATCAGGACCAAGGCCACGATCACCGGCATCAGAATCAGTGATACGACAAACGAGCGGGAGTAGGAGACGCCCGAGTGGGTGAACATGTAGACCCAGGCGATGAGCTGCCCCATGAGGAAGGCCAGCAACATGGCCAACAGCACCGTCTGAAAACTGGTGGGCGCGATTCCGTAGTCGCCCTGCAACAGCGCGTTCATACGACCCTCACCAACCTGAATTTTTTACGTCAGGCAACTGCAACCGCGCTCGTGCCGGCGAAGTGACGACTGCCGCTGGTCGCGGCGGCAGCGCCGCGCACCTTCAGGCCAATCCCCTGATTTGAGACGCGGTGCTCGCCCAGCAACAGGACACCCTGCGCGTATTTCGGAGCGCCGCCGCGGACGAGACCGAACACCCGCACCATTTCCACGCACCAATTGGGGAGGCGATCGACAAACTTCAGCTCGAGAATCACTTTGTCCTCAAACGGAGAAATCGCTTCGCCCAGACTCGTCGTCAACGCCGCGCTGAATTCCGGCTCGCACTGCACGGCGCGGTCGAAAGTGACGCGCACTGAATTCCCGAGGGGGCTCATCCAAGCTTCACGCTGGTAGGCAACGTGGGACTTGGGCGTGGCACGCAGCTTGTGCATGAGGCGGCAAAATTCCTGAAGGGCGACCAACTGTTTGCCATCGGGACTCGCCAAGTGGCGGAGCTGAGGAGGCTGCCCGTTGAGCAACGGCTGCACTGCTTCGCGCCGAACCTTGGCGCGCATCTTTGAAATCACCTCGTTGGTCCGGCGTTTGATTTCAAAGTAAACCGACTTGTCGTCATCGCGGTAGTAACGAATCCGCAGCTTGAAGCGGTTCTTTTCCCCGCATTGCACGGCTTGGTAGGTCGCCAAGTCGGGTGAATCCAAATAAAGTGAATGGACCGGGTAGGAATTTTCCGGGAGCGAAGCCGCAAACTCGTCCGGTTTCAGGTAATTACTCACGAACCGACGGATCGCCAACGCAGTTTCCGCGCGAACTATGTATTTTAGTTCGAAACGCTGCGTTTGTAGTCGATCGGTGGGCATGGACGGGGAAGTGACGCTATCGTTTGCGGGAATGTTTCATTAAGCGAAGAAATCTTGCGCGTCGGCTCAATGATAAGCGGGGCAGGATCCAATATGAGCATCGATTATCTAACTAATTTTATATCGATCAACGTATTAAGTGAGATTGTAAAATCAGTCCGAAATAGCGGCAACACTGTGCCCCTGCATGAAACATCGAATCCGAAGCACGCGGCGAGATCTCGAGCGGCAAGAATCGGTAGAGAACTCGGCGAGGTGTCATTCCACGACCCGTAGCCTCACGCATCCCGACTTATTTTCGCTGATACATCAAGCCGCCGAAAAACATTCGATCAGGCCTTATTGGCGTGGTGGGATCGTCGTAGGGAAACACGATTCCGCGGAAGGCGGTGCCGTCGTCGGCCGTAAGGGTAAGCGAGAATCCGCTTAGCGCCCAACGGCCTTTGCTACCGGCGGAGTTGCCGGCCGAGAGCTCGCTGGCGCGCGAGGTCGTCGAAACAAAGGAAACGCCGTGCCAGGCGAAGGTGCCGTCATCGCGGAGCTCGAGCTTTTTGGCGACCGCGGCGCGGCCACTTGCAGATCCCAACGATTCGCCGCCTTCGTAGATTCCCTCGGCTTCCGCGGCGGTTTTGAAAGCTTGGACGGGCGTGAAAATGCCGGCGTCCCAACTGAAACCAGAGCTGTCGCGGGCCAGTTTACTCGCAGTCTTTTTGCCCGTGGCCCACGTGATTTCGAGGATGCCCTCGCTCACTTTCGCGGTGCCTTTTGCGCCGCTGTGCGACGCGAGGTCCTCCGGCGAGAAGCCGTGGCGCAGATTTTGAAAGACCTGTCCGTTGGGGCCGAAATACCAAACGACCTTCTCTAGCGTGCTCGTCGCGCCCCAGAAACGCGTCATAAAATATAGGCCGACCGGCGCGTCGCCGTTAAACGCGCCGTGTGCCGGAGGCTCCGTGGATGCCGCGGTTTTGGCGGACGTTTGCTGGCTCTCTTTGCTCGCGGTCGCGGCGTCGGAAGCCGGTGGGGCAGTCTTGGTGCCGGGAGCGGAGGCGGATGCTCCGGCGAGTTTGCCGAGGAGCTGCGTGAACCGCGCATCGCTCCGCAGCGGCGCGAGATCCGGGTCGGATTGCAGGTGCTGCACGTCGGTAAAACCGAGCGCGATGGCCGTATCCAAAGCGGCGAAGGCCTGCGGATAACGACGGCTCCCCGTCTGCGCTTCGATGCACGCGAGATTGTAGTGATGAACCGGATTCTCCGGTTCCCAGATGATGGCCTGGTCGCAGAGGTTGCGGGCCTGACCGTAACTCTTTGCCGTCAGCGCCTGCAGCATCGCGGGATACATTTGCTCGATCGCGGCGCGGCGGGCCGCGGGATCGAGCTGGGCGTGGGAGGTCGCGGGCGCGAGTGCAGCCAACGCCGCCAGCGAGCAACCGAGGACGAGACGGAAAGAGAGGCGCATGAAAGAAATCCGGGACGCGTGCGACACCGGAATGGGCACGGTGCAGCAGGCGACCGACGGGATGAACTTCCCGGCGCTTCCGCAACTCAAATGCCGGCGAGCAGGCCCGCCGGCTCGGTGCGGGACGGTTGGCTGGCCGGTCCCGCTGAGGCGTGTGACTTAGCGAGCCGCTTTATTCTGAATCTTCTCGCCGACGCGCTCGGTGTCTTTGCCGAGACCTTTCATGGTGTTGCAGCCGCTGGCGAATAGGGCGCCGCCGACGGCGAGCGCGAGAGTGAGAAGGGTGGAGGTTTGAAGGCGTTTCATGGCGATGGTGATTTTTGGTTCGGGGCTAATCGTATCGTGTTGAAATCTGCAACTCTATGGGGTCCAACCCTAGATCCCCGGAGTTAGGAAGGTTGGCGAGTCGCGGACGGCGAACGAATCGCGCCCTGAAAGGTCTGCACGGCATGGCGGCGACCTCCGGTATTTCTTTTCGCGAGCACTGGCGGGATATTCGCCGCGGGCGGCCGGGGCACCGCTTTCAGGATCGCTACAAGCGCGCTCGCGAGCAGAAGCGGAAGACCAGCACGACGCAGCGCATTGTTTTTATTGTCGTTGGGGTGCTCGCGCTGGCGATCGGCGTGCTGTTATTCGTCTTCCCCGGGCCGGCGATTCCCTTTTTCTTCCTGGGAGGGGCGCTGTTGGCATCGGAATCACGCATCATCGCGCGAACGATGGACTGGGCGGAGGTAAAACTGCGCGTGCTGTTTACTTGGGGTCGAGCCCGGTGGGTGCGCCTGCCTCGGGCGGCTCAGGTCACGCTTGTGCTGGTGGGCGTCTGCTGCTCGGTGGCATCGGCCTATTTCGGCTACCGCCTCGTCCGCGATTAATCTCCATGGACCTGCTTTCTCCCCGCCCGTTTTGGCCGATGCGTGACGGATTACCCGCGACGTTTCCGCCGTTAACGAAGAACACGAGTTGCGATGTCGCCATCATTGGCGGCGGAATCAGTGGCGCTTTGATCGCCCTCGCGCTGGTCGAAGCCGGGCTGGACGTGGTGGTGGTCGATCGGCGGGAGGTCGCGCACGGGAGCACGGCGGGCAACACCGGGCTGATGCTGCACGAGCTCGACGAAATGTTGCACGAGCTGACGCCGCGCCTCGGGCGGGCAGCGGCCGAACGGGCGTTTCGGCGCTGTCGCAAGGCGATCGACGGACTGGAGGCAGCAGTGAAGAAGCAGGATTTGGACTGCGGATTCGTGCGGCGGAAGAGCGTGTATGTCGCCGCGACGCGGCGGGACGTGCCGCGGTTGCGGCGCGAGTTTGAGGCAAGACGCGCGGCTGGGCTTGATAGCGAGTGGTGGTCGCGCGCGCGGATCGAACGGGAGAGCAGTCTGCCGCATGCGGCCGCGATTGGCTCCCCGGGTGCGGCGCAGCTCGATGCCTATCGACTCACGTATGGTCTGCTGCTCGCCGCGCAAGAAGCGGGCGCGCGTATCCACGATCGCACGTCGGTGGTGCGGCGGACGTGGAGGCGAGGCGGGATCGAGTTGACGACCTCGCGGGCGACCCGCGTGCGGGCGCGGCAGGTGGTCGTCGCGACCGGATACGAAGCGGAAGCATTCTTGCCGCGGCGGTATGGGAAACTGCACAGCACCTTTGCGCTGGTCAGCGAGCCGCTGCCGCCGGGCGCCTTAAAGGGTTGGCCCGCGGACGAAGCGCTGGTCTGGGATACCGGCGACCCGTATCTCTATCTCCGCACGACAACCGATGGGCGGGTGATGATCGGTGGGGGAGACGAGCCCTTTCGCGATCCGCAGGCGCGCGATCGGATGTTGGGGGCGAAAGCCGCGATGCTGCAGCGCCAGTTTCGCCGGCTCATGCCGCGAATTCCGCTGGAGGTCGCGACGGCCTGGGCGGGCACGTTCGGCGTGACAGACGACGCGCTACCTTATATCGGCCAGCATCACGGCGTTCCGCACACCTGGTTCGCGCTGGGATTTGGGGGGAATGGGACGACTTTTAGCGTGATTGCCGCGGAGATCATTCGGGCAGGAATTCTCGGCGGTGAGGATCCCGATGCAGACCTGTTCCGCTTCGAACGCGCGGGTTAAAACGTTTGCTCGCATCGGGTGGCGCGCTCCGTCGCAATCGCGGCAGCTTTCTCCCCATGCGAATCCTGTTTTTTTGCCTGTGCGGCGTGTTGGCGAACCTGGCCTGGGCCGCGCAACCGGTCACTCCGCCCAACATCGTGCTCATCCTGGCGGACGATCTCGGGGCGGATGACGTAGGAGCGTTTGGTCATCCGACCGTCCGCACGCCGCGCCTTGATCGGTTGGCGCGGGAGGGGATGCGCTTCGATCGGGCGTTCGTGACGGCGAGCTCCTGCAGCCCGAGTCGCTCGAGTCTGATCACCGGGCGGTATCCACATAGTGCGGACGCAGAAGAGCTGCACTGGCCGCTGCCCGCTCGCCAGGCGACGTTTCTGGAACCGCTGCGCGCCGCGGGCTATTGGCTGGGCGCGGCGGGCAAGTGGCATCTCGGCGAGGCCGCCAAGACTCGATTCGACGTCGTGCGGGAAGCCGATCCGGCAGGTTTCACGCTGG
>JANPIT010000236.1:0-1996 GCA_031425115.1 Opitutaceae bacterium
GGTCTTCGCGACCGGCGACGAATTCAAATCACTCGCGCGCAACCCGCTCGGCGAAGGCACGCACAGCACGCCGTGCATCGACGGCGGCCGACTCTACGTGAAAACCTTCACCCACCTCGTATGCGTGGGCGGCAAATGACCACCCCGTATCCACTGAATAGGGACGGGCGGCCTGCCCGTCCGCGGACACGCCGCCTGCGCACCCCTACCCTCGGAAACCTGTCCGGCGTCACCCTCCTCTTTGTTTTAGCCGCCACCACCGTCCATTCCGCCGATTGGCCCATGCTCGGCGGCCGCCCCGACCGCAATATGGTCTCGACGGAAAAAGGCCTGCCCACCGCGTGGGACGCCGGCGGGAAAAAGCCGAAGAAGAACGTGAAGTGGGTCGCGCCTTTGGGCCGCGTAACGTTTGGCAATCCCGTGATCAGCGGCGGCCGGGTCTTCGTCGGCACCGACCACGACACCCCCAATCCCGTCGAGCAGCGCGGGGTGCTGAAATGTTTTTCGGAAAAAGACGGCTCGCTGCTTTGGCAGGCCACGCACGAGAAACTGCGCAATCCAGGCGAGGACGACGGCACCATCGGCATCTGCTCCACGCCCTGCGTCGCCGGCGACCGAGTTTACTACGTGAGCAATCGCGGCGAACTCGTCGCGCGCGCCGTGGCTGACGGCAAGGAAGCGTGGCTGCTCGACCTGCGGGAAAAACTCGGGGTCTCGCCCAACCAGGCCTCCGCCTCGTCGCCCCTCGTGGTCGGCGACCTCATCTTCGTCGTCACCGGCAACGGCACTGACTACAAGACCGGCAAGATCAAGAATCCCGGCGCACCCAGCTTCATCGCCGTCGATCGCCACACCGGTAAAGTCGCGTGGCAGGACAGCTCGCCCGGCAATAAGATCATCACCGGCCAGTGGGGCTCGCCTGGATACGGCATCGTTGCCGGCGAACCGCAGGTCGCCTTCCCCGGTGGCGACGGCTGGCTCTACAGCTTTGCACCCGCCACCGGTAAACTACTCTGGAAATTCAACGCCAAGACCCACGAGAAAACCTCCGCCAGCGGGGAACCCGAAACCATTTTCAGCCTGGTCGGCGCGCCGGTGTTCGCGGGCGACCGCGTTTACTTTGCGATCGGCGAGCCGGAAGCGGGGACCGGGCCGGGGGCGTTGCGCTGTATCGATGCCACCAAACGCGGCGACATCACGGCGACGGCCGAACTCTGGCGACTTGGCGGCGAAGAATTCAGTGACAGCATCGCCACCGTCGCCGTGCACGAGGGCCTGATTTACGCGGTGGATACGCCGGGCTTCCTGAGCTGTATCGATGCCGCCACCGGCAAGCGCCTGTGGTTTGACGATCTCAAGTCCAACACCTGGGGCTCGCCGCTCGTCGCGGATGGCAAGGTCTATGTGCAAACCGCCGAGGGCACCGTCGGGATCTTCGTCGCCGGGCGCGAAAAAAAGCTGATCGCGAAAATGGAAACGCTGCCCGATCTAGCCCACGGCACGCCGACCGCCGCCAACGGCGTGCTCTACCTCACCGGACAAAAGCAGCTCTTCGCGATCGCCGAGGAGAAATGAACTCCCTCTGTTCCCGTAGCTACGAGCGCCAGCGAGTGGTCGCTCATCCACTCGCTGGCGCTCGTAGCTACCAGGCCGCTCGAACCCTCTGCGCGCTGTTCGCTTTCGCTCTCTCCACTCTCCGCGCGGCGGACGAACCGCACTCTAGCCTCGTCATCGTGATCGACGGCCTGCGCCCCGATTACATCACGCGCGAACTCATGCCAAATCTGCTCGGGCTCGGTGAGGCCGGCGTCATCGGCGATGCACATCACGCCGTTTTCCCCACCGTCACGCGCGTCAACTCGACCTCCATCGCCACCGGCACTTATCCCCGCGCCCACGGGCTGATGGCCAACACGATCTACCTGCCGGCGGCCTCGCCCGATGCGATCGACACCGGCGAAGCGCCCGCGCTCGTCGACGCCGACCGCGCGCTCGA
>JANPIT010000237.1:0-4639 GCA_031425115.1 Opitutaceae bacterium
GCCGGCCCCGCGTCGATCACGGTGACGTTCTCCGGTTACACGCCCGCCACGGAGTCGTTCAACGTCTCCGCCGGCCAGACCGCGGTGCGCGAAATCAATCTCACCAGCGCCGTCACTTCCGCGGCCAAGGACGGAACCGTCCAGCTCGCCGCTTTCACCGTCTCCTCCGAGCGCGAAGGCAACGCCAAGGCGGTGCAGGCCCAGCGCCGCAACATGGACATCACGACCTCGGTCTCGTCCGACATCTTCGGCGATATCACCGACGGTAACATGGGCGAGTTCCTGAAATACCTCCCCGGCGTCGACATCGATTACGTCGAGTCCGAAGCGCGCGGTCCGCGCCTCGGCGGCATGGACGGCCAGTATGTCGGCGTCACCGTCGACGGCATGCGCACCGCCAGCGCCGATTCGAACCGCGGTGGCGGCGACGCTTCCCGCGCCACCAGTTTCGAGAGCATCCTCATCACCGGCATCGAATCCATCGAGATCAGCCGCACCACGAGTGCGGAGTCGGACGCCGACTCGCCCTCCGGCACGATCAATATGCGCACGCGCCGCGCCTTCGATCGCCGCGGCCGCAACATCGGCTACAACTTCAGCCTCAACTTCAACGCCGAGGAATTCACGCTGCGCAAGACCCTCGGCCCCGCCGAACGCGAACGCTACAAGTGGCGCCCCAACGCCCAGCTCGAGTATTCCGAAGCCTTCCTCAACCAGCGCCTCGGCGTCATGCTCACCGCCAGCCGCGCCAACTCCTACACGGAGCAATATTCCTTCGTGCAGGACTATAATCGCAATCAACTCACCACCGGCGCGGTGATCGACACCCGCCCGCTCGTCGTCCGCCAAATCGATTTTAAGGACGGCCCCAAGATGATCTGGAAGGACGCCGTCTCGCTTGGCGTCGATTTCAAGGCCACGCGCCGCCTCGTCCTCTCGCTCAACGCCGTCTACACCTACGTCGAAGGCGAGTTCTGGAACCGCAACTTCACCTTCGTCGCCGCCAACTCCAACGCCAACGTCAACAACGGCCGCTCCACCATCGGCGGCGACGGCCTCCTCTCAATCTCCACCCGCCGCTCCGCGGCCAACACCGTCCCCGCCATCAACAACGGCGGCGGCACCGCCGCGCTCGAAAACTACACGCGCACCGTGTCGCCTAAGTTCGAATACAAGCTCGACACCCTGCTCATCGACGGCGGCTTCAACTACTCCCGCGCCGTCAACGCCTACGTCTCCCTCGAGCGCGGCTTCTCCCAGGCGGAGACGCTTTCGATTCCCGTCGACTGGACGGCCACGCGGCCGGCGGCCGATTCGCACGAGTGGACCATCCGCCAGACCTCGGGGCCGGATCCTTTCGACCTGCAAAACTGGACGGGCGGCACCCGTGTCCAGAGCGCCAACAGCCGCTGGATCACCGAAGTCTACCTCGCCTCCGCCAACGCGAAGTGGACCGTGCCGTTTTTCCGCTCGGTGCCGATGGTCCTGAAATTCGGCGGCAAGTGGACTGAGGAGAACCGCAAGAACAACAACTACGCCCCGTGGAATCTCTGGCGCTATGTCGGGCCTGGCGGCGACGTCCTGACCGGTTTCAACGCCACGACCGGCGTCCCCACCTTCACCACCAGCGGCAACTGGGCGAACCTCGGCTACCTCGCCAAACACCCGTTCGAGACCGGCACGACCAACGCGCTCACGTTCACCAACAGCGCCGGCGTCACCGGCAACCTCCCGCGTGCCGACCGCAAGCTCATCGGCGAGCTCTTCCAGTCGCGTCCGCAGGATTTCGTTCATGCCGCCACCGTGGACAACTACTACACCTCCTTCATCGGCAACCGCCGCAATTTCCGCCAGACCGTCACCGCCGGCTACACCCAGCTCGACGTGAATCCCCTGCCCCGACTCACCGTCCGCGGCGGCTTGCGCGTCGAGCAGACGGAAAACCGCTTCCTGCAATACGACCCGCGCCTGCGCCGCGAACTCCTCGCCGCCGGCTTCCCCGTCAACGCCGCCGGCCGCGCCACCACCATCCCCGGCCTCGAATACCAATACTTCAGCCAGCCTCGCGCCGTCCGAAACAGCGATTACGTGAACGCGTTTCCCTCCTTCCTCACGAAATACCGCTTCACCTCCAACTTGGAGTTTCAAGCCGGCTTCAACCGCGCCATCTCGCGCCCGCCGATCGATTCGCTCACCGGCATCTACAACGTCGTCGAGGATGCCCAGCGCGTCGACGCCCCCAATGCCAGTCTCGAGCCCGAGCACTCCAAGAACTACCAGGCCCGCCTCGCCTACTACTTCGGCAACCGCGCCCCCGGCCAGCTCACGCTGCAGGTCTCGCAAAACGACATCCGCAACCTGCGCGAGACCTTTGACTTCACCGCCTCCGAGTTCGGCGAGGAGGACCCCGATCTCCAGTCCTATACTTTCCGCACCACCCGAAACAGCGCCGAGACGCGCCGCTTTCGGAACATGGAGCTCTCCTACAACCAGACGCTCGGCTTCCTCCCCGAGATCCTGCGCGGCACGAGCGTCAACCTCTCCTACTCGCGCACCTATGCCAGCCAGCGCCGCAACGGCATGGCGCCGCACCGGGTGTCCGGCCGTCTTGGATACGCCTACAAGCGCTTCAACGGCTCGATCGGCGGCGTCTACACCGAGGAACGCCCCGACGGCGTCTACGGCCGCTTCCGCGAAGCCGTCGCGCAATTCGACACGTCGCTCAACTGGAAGTTGACCCGCCGCGCCACGCTCTACGTGCAGGGCCGCAACATCACCGGCCAGCCGCTGAAGTGGTTCGACACGCCGCCCGGCGTCGTCGAACGCCAGCAGCGCATCCTCCGCCAATACCAGGAATACGGCGCCAACTGGAATTTCGGCCTCAAGGGCACGTTCTGATCGCGCCCGCCGGCGGATGCACGCTTCACCGTCCGCGCCGAGTGACAGGGCGCGGAAACCCCGGAGGAGAACGCTCCCGCCTCGGGTATCCCCCGTTAATGGGATGGCGAGGAGACGCACTGCTGTGCGACACTTCCAGCCCACTCGGCTGCGCCGGTGGAGAGCCCTCGCCTCCGGCTCAAGTCGGTCCCACGTCCGTCCCCAACTTCCCGATTCATGTCTCTCCGACTTTCTCTCCGCTTCGCGGGTGCGCTCGCCCTCCTTTTTGCCGGAACCCGCTGCGTCGCGCCGGCCCATGGTGCAGTCGATAATTCTACGCTCACCGGCAAAGTGATGGTCGGCTACCAAGGTTGGTTTAATGCCGAGGGTGACGGCGCTCAGCGCGGTTACAACCACTGGTCCAGAGGCGGCGCCAAACCCGCACCCGGCAACGTGCGCGTTGATCTCTGGCCCGACCTCAGCGAGTTTCCCGCCGACGAACGCTATCCCACCGACCTGCGCCACGCGGATGGCACGCCCGCGGAAGTGTTCAGCTCGTATCGCCGGCCGACCGTGCTCCGCCACTTCGCATGGATGCAGGAGCACGGCATCGACGGCGTGTTTCTCCAGCGCTTCATCAACTCCCTGTCGCGCGGCACCTCGCTCGCCGCCAACAACGCCGTCCTCGAAAACGTTCGCGCCGGCGCGCGCCAGCACGGCCGCGTTTACGCACTCATGTATGATCTCAGCAGCCTCGCTCCCGGCCGGGCCGACGTGTTGATCGCCGATTGGAAAAAA
Source organism: Opitutaceae bacterium (assembly GCA_031425115.1). GTDB lineage: Bacteria > Verrucomicrobiota > Verrucomicrobiia > Opitutales > Opitutaceae > ER46. The sequence continues at coordinate 3,676 of JANPIT010000237.1, forward strand.
CTCCTCCGCGACACGCAGCTCACGAGCGATCCCGCCTACCTCCGGCACAAGGGGAAACCACTCCTCGCCCTCTGGGGCTGCGGCTTCAAGGACGACAAGCCCCGCCCGTCGCTGGACGACTGGCGCAAGATCATCACGTTTCTCAAAGACGACAAAGAGAGCGGTGGGCTCGCGCTCATGCTCGGCGTGCCGAGTTTCTGGCGCACGATGACCCGCGACGCCGTCGCCGACCCCGTGCTGCACGAACTCATCGCGCTTGCCGACGTAATCTCGCCCTGGACGCCCGGACGCTACCGCACGCCCGAGGCCGTCGCCGCGCACGCGACCGCCGTCTGGCAGCCCGACCTCGAGTGGTGCCGTGCGCGCGGCGTCGACTTTCTCCCCGTGGCGTTCCCAGGTTTCAGCTGGCACAACATGAAGCCAGACGCGCCCCTCGACGCCATCCCTCGCCTGCAAGGCCGTTTCTACTGGTCGCAAGTCACCGCGGCCAAACGCGCGGGCGCCGACATGCTTTACGTCGCGATGTTCGACGAGGTCGATGAAGCCACCGCGATCTTCAAGGCCACCAACTCGCCGCCGGTCGGCCCCGGGGACAACGTCAAGTTCATCACCTACGAAGGTCTGCCCAGCGACCACTATCTCCGCCTCACCGGCCTCGCGGGCGAAGTCATCCGCGGCGAGCGACCCGCTAGCGACGAATTGCCGCTGCCCGTCCCATCTCCCCCTCAACCGTGAAACGCCTGTATCCATTTTTCCTATTCGCCTTGTTCGCCGCGCTGGAGGCCAGCGGAGCGGCAGCCCCGGCAGCGAAGAAGCTCAACGTCCTTTTGATCGCCGTCGACGATCTGCGCGACACGCTCGGTTGCTACGGCAATGCCGCCGTCAAAACGCCGAACATCGACCGCCTTGCCGCACGGGCGGTCCGGTTCGACCGCGCGTATGTGCAATACACCGTCTGCAATCC
>JANPIT010000238.1:0-3423 GCA_031425115.1 Opitutaceae bacterium
AGAGTGAACCTGAGATCCCCGAAGCGCACTTGGCGGTGCGTTTCCTCGGGTAATCGACTTTTTTGATCCAAACCCGACAGTTTTTTTCCGTGTAGTCCGTGTGTTCCGTGGGCACTCCTTTCGGTGGTTGGTTCGGAAAGTGATCACCACGAAACACACGAAATGCACGAAAACCAGAGTGTGAATTCTCGACTCGCATGAAACCCCATCACCTAACTCTCGTCGCCGCGCTCGGCCTGGTCTCTGTCGCGCAGGCGGCGGACGGCGTGCTGCTCGACCCAGCACTTAAACAATTTGGCATCGACGAAAAATCCGCGCGGCGTCCGGTTCGAGTCGACGCGGTGGATACGAAATTGCCGCTGGCGTTGCAGCGCGGGGACCGCGTTGTTTTCATCGGGAACACACTCTTCGACCGAGGAGCGGAGTTCCCGCATTTCGAGGCGATGCTGCATGCGGGGCAGCCGGACAAACAGCTCGAGGTGCGCACGCTCGCGTGGTCGGCCGATGAGGTGGATCTCATGCCGCGGCCGAAAAATTTCGGCGACCTGCATCAGCACCTCACGGCGCAGAAGGCCGACGTGATTTTCGCGGCGTTTGGTTTCAATGAATCGTTCGGCGGCGTTGAGAAACTTCCGGAGTTTCGCGCACGGTTGGTGAAGTTTCTCACCGAACTCAAAGGCAACGCCTACAACGGAAAATCCGCGCCCCGCATCGTGCTCGTCTCGCCGATCGCGAGTGAGAACGTGAAAAATATCCCCGCGGCGGATCTGAACAATGGCCGGCTCGCGGCTTACGCGCGCGCCATGGAGGCCGTTGCGCTGGAGCAAAACGTGGGCTTTGCGAATGTGTTTGCGCCGACGCAGACCGCGCTGGCCGAGCCGACCACGGATCTGACGTTCAATGGCGTGCACCTCGAGGATGCGGGCTATGCGGTCTTCGCGAAGGCGCTCTATGAAACGGTGTTTGTGGCACCGGCGCCGAAGCTGAGCGCTCAGCTCGTGGCGGCGGTGGCGGACAAGAACCGTCAGTTTTTTCGCCGCTATCGTCCGCTCAATGCTTACTATTACACGGGCGATCGGAACGCGACCTACGGCTACCTGGATTTCCTGCCGGCGATGCACGGCTTCGATGTGATGGTGGCGAATCGCGATCGGCGGATTTGGGAACTGGCGACGAAGGCGGACGCGGCGGGCGGGTCGGCCGCGCTCCCGAAAATCGACGACTCGAACGTGCCGGCGATGCCGCCGACGATTGCGACCAAGGGTGCCAACGAGTGGTTGCCGCCGGCGGGCGAGCTGGCGGCGTTCAAGGTCGATCCGCGTTTCGAGGTGAACCTCTTCGCGTCGGAGGAGCAATTTCCCGAGCTGGCGAATCCGATTCAGTTGCGCTGGGACGCGCGCGGCCGGCTGTGGGTGAGTTGCTCGACGACTTATCCGCACATCTATCCCGGGCAGGAGCCCAAGGATCGGTTGTTGATTCTCGAAGACACCGATGGCGATGGGCGGGCGGACAAGTGCACGACCTTCGCGGACAACCTGCACATCCCGCTCAGTTTTGAGCTGGGCGATGGCGGCGTGTATGTTTCGGAACAACCGCATCTCACTTTTCTGCAGGACACGAATGGTGACGACAAAGCGGATACGCGGCGGATCCTGTTTACCGGCTTCGGCACGGAGGATTCGCACCATGCGCTGCATGATTTCATCCGCACGCCGGACGGGGACCTGTTGTTTCGCGAGGCGATATTTCTGAACACGCAGGTCGAGACGGCCTACGGTCCGGTGCGTGCGCGCAACTCGTCGTGGTTTCAGCTCGACCCTATCACGCAGCGGCTGACCGCGTTTGGCAGTTATCCGAACACGAATCCCTGGGGAGTGGCGTTCACGGCGTGGGGGCATCACGTGGCGAGCCACCCGATCTTCGCGAGTGCGTTTCACGCGACGAATCCGCCGTTCCCGCAGCAGCACGCGAACCCGGCAGGCCTGCCGGCGTATTCCGGCACGTGCGGCCACGAGTTCGTCGACTGCCCGATCTGGCCGCGTGGGCTGCAGGGCGCGATGATCAAGGCGCGTTACAAGCCGACGAACCGGATCGAGATTCACGAGTGGGCGCAGAAGGAACACCACTTCGAGGAGACGTATGCGAGCGACCTGATTTTTTCGACGAACCTGAGTTTCATTCCGGTGGACGTGAAGTTCGGCCCGCGCGGCGATCTCTACATTTGCGACTGGTATAATCCGATCAAAGGACATGCGCAGTATTCGCTGCGCGACGAACGACGTGGGCGCGAGTGGGGCCGCATCTGGCGGGTGGTGCCGAAAGGCGTGACCCTGCCGGCGGCGCCGAAGATCGCGGGAGCGGCGGTGCCAGCGCTGTTGGAATTATTGAAGTCGCCGCAGTATCGGCACCGCGATCTGGCGAAGCGGGAACTGTCCGAGCGCGGCCGCGCCGCGGTGGAGGGACCGCTCGGCAATTGGGTGCGCGGGTTGGCGGTGAGTGACGCGCAGCGGCGGCATCATCAGGTCGAGGCGTTGTGGCTGTATCGGACGATTCGCGCGACGAACCTGGCGTTGTGGCGCGAGGTGCTCGCGTGCGAAGAGCCGCTCGCGCGGGCGGCGGCGACGCGGTTGTTGCGGCACTGGCACGCCGGTGTGCCGGACGCGATTGAACTGTTGCGAGCCCGTGCGAATGACGAAAGCGGTCTCGTGCGGATGGAGGCGGTGATTGCGGCCAGCTACGTCGGGACGTCCGCTGCGCTCGATGCGATGCTCGGTGCGCTGGAGAAACCAGCCGATGCGCATCTCGCTTATGCGATTCGCACCGCGCTCGATTCGGAGGCGCTCGCGCGTTTTTGGAAAGGCAACGCGGCCTATGCGGCGGCGCATCCGCAGCTCGAGGCGTTCGAACGGCGGGAGCGCGCGGCCACGGCAACGCGCAAGAAAGCGGGTCCGAGCGTGACGGCGCCGAGCGAGCCGGCGTTCGACCAGCGGCCGGATCTGTTAACGGTGCATATCGCGAGCGTGCCGGAGCGGATGCGCTTCGATGTGAGCCGCTTCGAGGTGAAGCCCGGACAGCCGGTGAAACTCGTGTTTTCGAATCCCGACATGATGCAGCACAATCTCGTCATCGTGAAACCGGGCGCGCTCGAAGAAGTCGGGACTGCCGGCAACGAGATGGCCAAGGATCCCGACGGGATCAAAAAAGACTTCGTGCCGAAGTCGGACAAAGTCTTGCACGCGACGAAGCTCATCGACCCACAAGCGACGGCGATCTTGCGCTTCAACGCGCCGCGCGAGGCCGGAGAATATCCCTATGTTTGCACGTTTCCCGGTCACTGGGTGATCATGAACGGCGTCATGCAGGTGAAACCGTGAAGAAAAGCTTTGCACGAATTATTGGCGGTAACGATGCAGTGGAACCGGC
>JANPIT010000239.1:0-3635 GCA_031425115.1 Opitutaceae bacterium
TCGGGGCCGACGTAGTCCACGTCGACGCCGGGGACGTTTTTCAGGAACTCGCCGACGCTGCCCTCGGCGACATCGCCGAAGACGTCGGACGAGACACTGTTCGTCAGGTTCATGGAGTTACGCTGCTCCATGATCGCCTTGGCATTGCCCTCGCGCTCGGAGGAGACGACGAAGGCGCCGAGCCTCTGGAGGTCACCCCCCGCGGCGGGCGACACCGTGCTGGTGAGTTCGATATCGCGCGTCACCGTCTGTGCGGCGATAATGGATACGGAGAGGGGCTCGGCCTTCGCGCCCGTGTAGATCACGCTCAGCGCCGCGGTGCCCACCGGCACTCCGGGCAGGCGGAAATAGCCGTCGCTCGCCGTCACGGCGACGAGGTCGGTGCCGGCGACGCGCACCTCCGCGTTGGAAACGTATTCGCGGGTCGCAGGATTGAAGACGCGGCCGACAATCGTGCCGGTGGCCATCGCTGGCGCGGCGGAGGCCGGCGCGGAAGCGGCGCGGGAGGGGCGCGCGGCGTCGACCACGAACAATGCGACGCCGAGCAGGGCCAGAGGGAATCGGGGATGCATATTCCTTCCCGATCCATCACCGCAGACACGCGCGGATTCAATCCCGGCTTTCGGCCGCCGAAACCCGGCGCGCGTCCGGAAGCGGGCCGCTGCCGTCCTCGCCCTTCGCCCCACCACACCTCCATGACCCCCGAGTTCCGCAGCCGAAAATCTCGATGCGTTTCCATGTCTCGATCGAGACATAGAAACGCACGGAAGCAGCGGGCTGGACACGATGAGGCGCGTGAGAGGCAACGCGCCTCCTGCCGTTCGCGCGCGGGGCCAGACTCGGCTCAGTGATACCTCATGGCGGCGTGGTCGGACCAGGCGGCGGCGTTGAAATTATTCCACGGTGGCGGGAACGCTCAGCACCCCGGTGATCTTTGCTTGGTATGCCAACGTGAGGCGAGGTGATCGGGCTTTCTTGAATTCACTCAGGCCGTTCGCGGCACGATCGCGCCGTGGCGGGCGAGTTCGCGACGGATTTCCGCGAGCGGCACCCGCAGCGGCGTCGTGCCCGCGCGGGCGGCCAGCGCCGCCGTCACGCCTGCCGCCTGCCCCATCGCCATGCACGAGGCTTGGACGCGCAGCGCGGAGTTAGCCAGTTGGTCACTGCTGAGGCAGCGGCCGGCGACGAGGAGATTCTTGCTGGATTTGGGGATGAGCGCGCGCAACGGGATCGTCGGCACGATCCCTTCGTTGAGATGTTTCGGCGTCACGCCGCCTTCGTAGTGGAGGTCGATTGGATAAAACGAATACGCCACCGCATCCTCGAACACGCGGCCGGAGGTGTAGTCCTCGTGCGTGATCTGCGTCTCGCCGATGATGCGAAACGTCTCGCGGATGCCGGTCTCCGGTTGCAGGCGCTCGATGGTCATCAGCGCCAAGGCTGGCTCCTGCTTGAGAAAACGGAGCACGCGCAGGAGCGCCTCGCGGCCGAGGATGTTCGTGGCGGTGTGCGTTTCGGAGGTCGAGGAATCGGCGCCGGGGATGTGGTTGCCGCTCTCGCCGCCCTTGCCGAGGAAACCCGCCATGGTGCCGTTGATATCGGTCGGCTTGAGCACGCCGGATTTGCGAGCGGCGACGAGCTTTGCCTGCATCGCGTCCATATCGATCGTCGCCACGTCGTAGCCGCCGAGGCGGTAGATCAGCGTGCCGGGCTGGCGGATTTTTTCGCGCAAACGCTCGATACCGGCCAGGCCGACGACCGACGCGTTGCCGGTGCAATCGATGAGTTGTTTCGTGACGACCTCGACGCTCGTGCCCTTGCCGGTGAGGCGCACGCGCCAGCCGGCCGGGGTGGACGCGACAGAAGACGGCGACTCGTAGTAACGGAGCTGAACCCCGGCCTTCACGCACGCTTCCTCGGCCAGCGCGGCGTAGAGATTTCCGGTGATGCGGACCTGATGCCGCCAGTGCTGGCGACCGGTGGGCTTCGTGAAATCGGGGAGTTCGGCGCTACCGAGATCCACGGCGGCTTTTACCAACTCCCAGCCAATGCCGGCGATGACCTGTTTGCCCCACGCATGAAACAGCCCGGGAAAATCAACGCCACCCGTGGTGGTGGTGCCGCCGAGCTGGCTGCCGGATTCGACGAGGATCGTGCGCGCGCCGAGACGGCCGGCTTGCAGTGCGGCGATCGTGCCAGCGGTGCCGCCCCCGATCACGAGCACATCGGTCGAAACGCTGCGAAGGGTCGGTGGCGGTTCGGCTGCGACGACAACGCTGGAGGCAGAGACTGCGCCGAGACTGGTGATAAACGTGCGACGTTTCATGGAGGAGTTAGGGAAATCATACGCTTCATTTTGAAGGCGTCGCCTTCACGGTCGGGTCGGCTGACCTTCCCGCGGCGGCGTAGGCCAAGTGCCCGGTGGAACCGGAACCGACGATCGGGCGCGATGACTGTGGCAAGTGGGCGCGATGAGCGGCGATCGTCGGCGCCAGGCTCGCATCACGAATGCGGTTATCCCACTCGTGCGGATCGTTCCGGTGGTCGTAGAATTCCTCCGAACCGTCCAGATAACGGATGAATCGATAATGCTTCGAGCGCAGGGCCACGTTGCCCGGCCCGAAGCTCGTGCGGGCGAAGTGCGGCCAGTCGGCGTCCGGATTCTTCAACAACGGGGCCAGCGACCGACCGTCCATCGGGCGACCGGGCGGCAGTCCGCACAACTCGACGAGCGTCGGCATCACGTCGAGCAGTTGCACCGGTTGGTCGCACACCCGGCCCGCCGGGATACCGGGCCCGGCGACGATCAACGGCACGCGGGTGCTGTCCTCCCACAGGGTTTGTTTCGCCCACACTTCCTTCTCGCCGAGATGAAAGCCGTGGTCGCCGAATAGCACGATCAGGGTGTTGTCCCGATCCGGACCGGCTTCGACGGCCCGCACAATACGCCCGACCTGGTCATCCACAAAGCGGATACAGGCGAGGTAGGCCTGGACCAATGGCCGCCACTGCGCCTGCTCGACGATCCAGGGGTGCGGCGGTTCGATGTGCTCGAGCCGGGTTAGGTCGATGGCGTAGCGCGACAGGTCCGCGAGGTCGTCCCGCCGGATTTCCGGAAGCCGGACCGTGGCTTCGGGCACAGCCTCGAACCACGGCTGCGGCGCATACATCGGCACATGCGGCCGATAGAAGCCGGCCGCGAGGAACAGCGGCCCCTCCTGCGGCTGCTGCAACTCCCGCGCGGCCCACGCGGCGATGCGATGGTCCGGCATGGCGTAGTCCGCATCCGGCAACGCGCCCCAGTCCCACAGCCGGTTCCCGTCGAAAGGCGCGAGTCGTTTCTCCGGCAGCGGGCCGTAGCCGCCGAAGGACCCGGCGCTTCGAGGCCTCCGGCTACCGGGTCAAGGGCGCCGGCAAGATCTATCACGGTCAGGATGCACGTTACATGGCCGAGCACGCCGGCTCCTTCGGTGGTTACGGTCCGATGCCGGAGCAGAGAATCGCGCCCTTCGACGGGAACCGGCTGTGGGACTGGGGCGCTTTGCCGGTGGCGGACGACGCCATGCCGGATCAACGCATCGCCGCGTGGGCCGCCCGGGAATTGCAGCAGCCGCGGGAGGGGCCGCTGTTCCTCG
>JANPIT010000240.1:0-4277 GCA_031425115.1 Opitutaceae bacterium
GCCCGGCGTTTCCTCGAGCAAAGCGATTTCCGCGACGTCGGAAATCACCTCGTGGGTGGTCGTCCGGCGGCGTCGGAACACATCGATCGCGGCATTCCGGGCGACGGTAAACAGGAAGGCTTTCGCGTGGGTCAGCCGGCCGGTTTCCTTCGCCTGCAGGATCCGCGTATACGTCTCCTGCACCAAATCATCGTGGTCGGTCAGCATGGGGAACCGCTTCGAGAGATACGCGCGCAAAGCCGGCTCATACGGTTGCACGTGTTCGGAAAACCAGCGGGCCTGTTCGGACGGGGGCATCTCAGGGGTGGTCGCTCAGGGGACGAGAGACACACGATTGAATCGGCCGCTGCGCCAATGCTGTCGAGTGCGTTTCCCCAGAAAAGCCCTCGCCAAAAATTTTTCGCGATTGGACTAACCCAAAACGTGGGCGGATCCGTTTACAATGATTGGGGTGAAAGGAAGTGACGATGGCAGGAGTGGCAGCGAGATCCGTCGGAAAAGCGTGGGCCGCGCGAAAAAAAGTCATCATGGGCGGGTCGTGGTTGAAGCAGGCAGCAGGCGATAGGTTTGGAGTTGCTGACGCGCGAAGTTCACGTGGATCGCGCCCGCGGCGTCGATGGCGAGGGCTTCCAGGTCGGTTTCGAGATGGGTGGTCCGCTGGGCGCCGGCGAGGCCCGAAGAGAGCGATATCGTAGCAGTAGCCGGCGCGTCTGAAACGTTCCAGAGACGTGCGATCACACCGCGGTCGATGCCCTCCTCGGCGGGCTTTACGGCCCACAACAGGACGTTGGGATCGGTGACGGTGAGGAGCGAAAACGTGTCCGCGGGGAAAGGGCCGGTGGCGGGGCCGGTGAGCGCGCCGGTGACGAACGGGTTCTGGTGCTCGAGCGCGAACCTCATCGCCGCGACTTGATCGTAGGCGCCGTGAGGCCGGAGGGCGAAACGCTGGAGGAAATACGTCGCGCCGTTTTGCGCGCGGATGCCGAGGTTCGGGCCATCGATCTGGCCGCCGGCAAGCAGGTGAAGCTGCGGCGTGGTGGGATCAAGTTCGGTGATCGTGCTGCGGCCCAGTTTGGCGAAAGCGAGGTCGGGGTTGGAAAGCGTGAGCCCGCGCTGGCCATCGCCGGAGGTGATGTCAGCGAAATGATTGACGGTGATGTAATCGTAGCGCGCATGCGTGGGCGCGTAGTGCCCGCCGTCGGTCGTGAGTTTGTTGAGATTGATGGCGCCGACTTCTTCGGTGCGGACGGCGGGCGACGGCAGGTTGAAGCTGAAGGCCCAGTGACGGATGTCAGAAAAATTGGCGGTGATCTCGTTGCGGAGATCGATGCGATCGGAGTCGCGGTAGAGCGTGATCGCGGTGGTGTGATCGAGGCCGGCTTCGCTGCGGGCGCGGAGGGTGACGGAGACAGGACCAGAGTTTTCGACGCGGAGGGGCTCGCCAGCGGAGGAGTTGGGCGCGAGATCGTTGAGGGCGAGGCCGTCGAGGGTGGCGGCGAGTTCGGCGGACCCGTGATTCCTGGCGACGAGGCTGCGGATGGCGCCATCGCGTTCGACGATGAGTTTCACGGCGGAGTTTTCAAAGGAGAGCGCGCCGTCGGTCGCTTCAGCAGTGCTCGCGGCAGCATCGGTCGGGGCCGTGCCGGCGCCGGGGAGGATTTCAAAAACTTTGTAGCCAGCGGAAGGAATATCGCGGGCGTGGATACGGAGGTGGCGCGCGCCGGAGAGACTGACGATCTGGTGCGGGACGTCGCGACCGGTGACGGTGTCGCGCACGTGGATGTCCGCCGGGCCAGTGTAGGCGTGATCGGCGGCGCCGGTGCGCAACCAGCCGAGGGGATTCAGGACGAAGAAGCGGTTGGCTTTGTCGGGGCGTGGAATGAGGCCCGCGAGGCGGATGACGGCTTCGGCGTGGACCGAGTTCACGTAGTATTCGATGTCGGTGGCAACGCTCTCCTGCCACGCGGCGCGCTGGCCGCGGGAGATGGGGCCGTCGGCCGTCCAGTTGTGTTCCCAGAAAAGGCCAATGGCCGTGAAAGCGCGGTCGCGCGCCGGGGTGTGACGGCGCATGAAGTCCGGGAACTTCAAGCTGATGAGGGTGGCGAGAAGTTCGGCGGCGCGGAGTTTTTCGACGGCGCGTTTGGCGCGGGCGGAGGTTTCCGACATCGAGGCGGAGTAGAGATCCCACTCGTTGCCGTAGGTGACGGTCTGCGACGGGAGCGCGGCGCCGTGCGTGCGCTCGAAATCCGCGAAGAAATCAAGTTGGTTGGAGACGATCACCTCCCGCTGCGCGCTCGTCTGCTGTTCCGCGATCACGTGAAAGTGCTCGACCTGCGGATACTTCTTGGGCTCGGGCAAATAGGGCTGACCCGTTTTGCGATCGAGCGCATCCCAGCCGAAGCCGAACGCGCCGCGCACGACATACGGCGCGGTGGCTTCGGGCGAGCGATAGCGGCGCAGGAAGTCGGGGTCCGAGTCGAGAAACTGCACGGCCGCCACCGGATCGAAAGCTTCCGCGTAACCGCCGCTGTGTTGATTTCCGGCAGGTGCGAGCGAGTGCCATTTCAGCAACACGCGCTGCCCGTCGGATCCGGTCCACCAGTGGATTTCGTGCGGCCGGTGGCTGAGCAACTTGTTATTCAGCTTGCTCGCGCAGCCGCAGACGCCGCGCCAGCTGTAGCGCGCACCAGAGCCGGCGAAGAGCGAGGCGAGGCCGAGCGGGAGCGTCTGGTTCTCCATCGCCGTCGCGAGCGGGAAGCGGAGATCGTGAGCGCGCTCGATCCGGCCGGCGTAATACATCCCGCGCAGGACGGCCTCGACGGGTTGGCCGCCGAAGGTGGAGACGACGGTGTTGAGCGGGAAACTGATCGTGCCGTCTTTGATACGGGCGATCAGGCGGGCGAACTCGGCGGGAGTTTTGCGCTGCTCGTAAGTGGAGAGCCAGAGAGCGCCATCGGCGTTGAAGCGGTTGCGGTAGGGGGACCGGTTGGACGCGGTCTCGTCGGCGAGCTTGAGGTGGAAGTCCAGCATCTCGACGAAGACGTTCGCGTAGGTGTCGGCGTCGGCGGTCCACAGGTAGTCAGTGTGGTCGTCGTTCGCGAGGTAGATGCGGGTGGGCTCTGCGGCAAAGCCGAGGCTTGCGAGGGCCAGCGCGATGGACAGTCGAGCGCATGCGCGGCGGGAGCACGCGAGCGGGGCAACACGAAGTCGAAAGCGGAGCGAGCGGCGGGTCATGGGGCGGCGGAGGGGAGGCTCTCGCGCTGCAGCACGGTCATGGTTTCGCGGAAGCGGATGCGAACGCGTTCGCGGGCGGCCTCCGCGCGGCGCTTCGCGGCGCCAGGATCGCGGGCGAAGGCGAGGACCGCCGCAGGCATCGCTTTCGCCTCGGCCTCGATATCAAAATCGAAGAGCCAGTCCCCGAGCCCGATGTCGCGCCACATGATCCCTTTGCTGCTCTGCTCCTCCCAACGACAGACGATGGCGGGAATGCCGTGACCGATACACATGATCGGGCTGTGCATCTCGTGGCCGAAGAGGCCCGCGGATCGGCGATAGACGCTGATGGCCTCGTCGGGCAGCCAGAATGTTTCGCGCCACACCACGCGCGGGCGCACGTCGTTGGGGAGTTTCTCGAGGAGCATCTCGCGCGTGATCGTCATCTGCGTCTCGTCCTCCGGACACAGCAGCACGCGCATCTCCGTTTCGCGCGCGACCGCGGTGATGGCCGCGAGGAGGGGCGCGTGGTCGGCAAGCTTCTTCTCCTCGTTGCGCGCGTGGCGCGCGGGATTGAGTGTCTCGTTCTTGCTCGGCATGAGCCAGAACGGCGTGAACCGGTAGCGCGAGATGCAGCAGAGAAATTTTCCGTCGGGTAGCCCTTGGGCCCGCAGGAAGGCATCGGCGCGAGCGTCGTCGCGGAGATCGGTCGCAAACGCGGTATCGGGCGACCACTCCATGATCGGTGCCGTCACGCCGTCGGCCTTCGCGCGGGCGAGAGAAACGGAGTCGCGGAAGTAAACGAAACGAGCGCGCGAGAGGGTCGCCCTCTCCGGAATCCCGTAGAGCCCGTAGGTCACGCCGTAGATGCCGAAGCCGCGGCCGGTGCGGCGCGCAAACGCCTCGGCGTGCGCCCAGGCGAGCGTCGCAGGGCCTGAGCCGTGGAGAAAAAAATCCGCGCGCCCCAGCGCGGCGCGCACCGCCGGGGAGGTGACCTCGCGGCGGGCGTCGAGTGTGCCCTCGACGATCGTGAGCCGCGGAAACCGCCGCAGCATCATCGACCG
>JANPIT010000241.1:0-1521 GCA_031425115.1 Opitutaceae bacterium
GTCCCATTTACCATCGCCGACGCGACGACGTTGACCGAGGCCGGCTATGTCGGCGAGGACGTGGAAAACATCATTCTTCGTCTGCTCCAGGCTGCCGACTACGACGTGAAGCGCGCTGAGATCGGGATCATCTATATCGACGAGATCGATAAGATCGGCCGGAAGACCGACAACGTCTCGATCACTCGCGACGTGAGCGGCGAAGGCGTGCAACAAGCGCTACTTAAGATCCTCGAAGGGACGACTTGCAACGTCCCGCCGCAGGGAGGTCGCAAGCATCCGCATCAGGAATACATCCAGGTCAGCACCGAGAAGATTCTCTTCATCTGCGGCGGGGCCTTTGTCGGCCTCGACAAGATGATTCAAAAGCGAATGGGGAAGAAGGTGTTGGGCTTTGGCGTGAACGCGCGTGAAGTCAGCGAAGCCGAAATCCCGTCGAGCGAAGCGATCCGTTTCACCGAGCCGGAAGACCTGCTGGCCTTCGGCATGATCCCGGAATTTGTCGGGCGTTTGCCAGTCGTCACTGCTCTCGATCAGTTGAGTGAAGACGAGTTGGTGATGATTTTGACCGACACCAAGAACGCGATGGTAAAGCAGTTTTCCAAACTGCTTGCGATGGAAGGGGTGCATCTAAATTTCACCAAGGACGCCCTCCGAGCGCTTGCCGCGCAGGCCGCCACGAAAGGCACCGGAGCCCGTGCGCTCCGGTCGATGATCGAGCGCATCATGCTCGAGATCATGTACGAGGTGCCGAGTCGCGATGACGTGGCCGAGGTGACGATCAATCGCGCCGTGGTCGAGGGAAAGAAGCCGCCGCTCATCCGGCGCAAGCAGGACAAAGACGCAGCGTAGGTTTGTCAGGTGAGGTCGGGGTGGGTGGTGGGTGAGGTGGGACGTTGATCAATCTCTCGAGATCGTGGCGCACGGCGTTTTCCGGGCACACCGCCGCCGCCGCGGGCGCGCGCGAACTCCAACGTCGGAGGAAAACACCATGATCAAACTCACTGAAACTCAGCCCGCGAGACGCTACGAGACCCCGCGGAAGATTGGCTCGCTGCAGCAAGTGGCGGCGGACATCGCCTGCCTGCGGATCGGGATTGTGAACGTCTTCTTTCTGGGCGCGCCGGGCGCTCAGGAGTGGGTCTTGGTCGATGCCGGATTGCCCGGGTCGGCGGGCCGAATCATCCGCGCGGCCGAAGAGCGCTTTGGCTCCGTGCCGCCGTCGGCGATCATCCTGACGCACGGTCACTTCGACCATGTCGGAGCGCTCCACGCCTTGCTGCGGCATTGGAACGTCCGCGTTTACGCCCACCGCATGGAGATGCCGTTTCTGAACGGTCGCTCGAGTTACCCCCCGCCGGATCCGACGGTGGGCGGCGGGATGATGCCGATGATGTCGGTGCTCTTTCCGAGGAAACCGATCATCCTCGGCAGTCATCTGGAGGCGTTGCCAAACGATGGAACCATTCCCGGCGTGAGTGGTTGGCGCTGGGTTCACACACCGGGCCACACGCCGGGCCA
>JANPIT010000242.1:0-3694 GCA_031425115.1 Opitutaceae bacterium
AATACACCGGCGCCGAGCATTTGAATACGGCGAACGCGTTCGCACCCGTCTGAGGCGGTCAGGGAGTTGCGGTCGGAGCGACCCGTGGCATCCGCCGCCACGCCAGCACCCCGCAGAGGCCGAAACCGATCGCGTTTACCGTGCCGTGCAGCATGCGCATCTGCGGTATCCCCAGCCACGGCACGAGTGCCAGTGAAAGCCGCAGCGCATAAAGCGCCGCAAGCACCATCCCGAAAAATAGTGAAACCCCCGCCACGCCCAACAAAGCGCGTGTCAGGGCATCGCGCTTCGTCTCCAGCGCGATGCGCACATGCAACACGGCCACTGCCATCCCCGCGAGGGCCAGGCCCACGCCGGCCGCGGCCTCGATGCTCGTGCCCCAACCGAGTCGCGTCGTCGTGATTCCAATTGCAACCGCCGGCACCCCCAGCACCACGCCGACCGCCGCGCGCGCCGCAAATCGCAAGAACCACAGCTCGCGTTGCACGAGCCCGGCAAACAACGGCAGCAGCAGTCCCGCGTAATGAAAATGCACGGCCGTCAAAGCCACAATCTCGCGGCTGAATCCAAGCGGTGAATACCCGAGTCGATCCGCCAGCGTCCACGCGCCGCCGATCGCCGCGAACACCAACGCCACATCGGCACAGAGCCCATCCAGCGAACGCCGCAGTCCCTCCCGCCGCATGCGCCCCACCCCGATCGCCGCCACCAACCCCGTCCACAACACCCACGGGAGCGCCGCCGTCGCCGCCACGGCGCCCGGCGCCAGCCCGCACGCGATCGCCAGGAATATCGCGGCCGAGAGCTGCACCGACCGCGCGATCGCCAGGAGCCGTGGCGGCAGACCTGTTTCCTCCTTCTCATCGAAAAGCTCGAGCGCCAGCGGCACGAGCACCAGCGCGGCAAACAACAACAATGCATGCGCCCACGCGCCATCACGCCAATCCGGCACGCGCGCAAAAACAAATGCGCCCCAAACCACCGCGCCGATCCACGCCTTGGTGACAGCACTGAATTTCACCGGGATGAGAGAGTCGAAACCGCGCCACTTCCCGCGTGCACCGCTGCGCGCATCGCAGCCTTTGATTCGCGGACAAACCGCGCTTGAAGTCCTCGCGCGAGCGGCTTCGCCAACCGCACCGGCCAATAACGCGGACGCGAAAACGCCCGCAGGTCATACCACACGCCCCCATCCGCCCGAAGCTCCACGCTGAACCGCTCCTCGCCCTGCTCGACGTGCGCCCGCAGCGTCCCGTAGGCAAAGCCGAAACGCCGCACGACCGGCGCCCCTTCGTCGAGGTGGTGTTCATCGATCAAATACACAATTCGGCAGGCGTTCAGCCACCACAGCCCGAGCGCGCGCGCCTGCATCGCCACGATTTGTCCGACTTGGAGCGGCGCGTGCGCCGGCGCGATTCGTGTCCACGGCGCCGGAAACATCCGCCACGCGCGCAGCGCCGCACAGGCCACTGCGAAATCTCCCTCACCGCTTCCCAGCCGTTCGCGGTTGTGATCCACGTTGTAACCCGCCGGGCGGGCGGTGTCGTCCCGAGACGCCCCCGCTTCGCCGTAGCTCAATCCCTCGGCCGCGCCGCCGTCTTCGGGCGACGCCAGAAATGCCGCGACTTCTTCCGGGGTCGGTGCGTGTAGCGACCAGATCGGTTGCAAGGCGGCGGGCATGTCCCCCGACCCAATCGCACCCCCGCCTCCCTGTCCATCCTCCGCCCTCGTGCGATTCTCTGTCTTGACCGCGACATCGAATCGCACCACCGCCTGCGGTGCACCTCCGACTGCGGCAGGCATCGCACGACTTAAATTACGTCTTTCCGCCGTGCACGCAGGGATTGCGATGCGTTTCTCTGTCTCGATCGCGACAGAGAAACGCATCGATGAGTCGAGACGCACGGGGATACGGACGGGGTCAGGCGGGGGGGCGCGGTTGGCCGTTGCGTGGGGGCCGGACAATCCGCGCCGGCCATTTTGCGGTGTATTCCCTCTGCCGCGTGGGCTACACCCATCCGATGAAGACTCGCAAAGAGATCGTCGAAAACTGGCTCCCACGCTACACCGGCGTGCCGCTCAAACAGTTTGGCGATTATATCCTGCTCACCAATTTCGGTCACTACGTGAAACTGTTCGCGCAGTGGCATCGCGTGCCGGTCCTCGGCAAAGACAAGCCGATGTCCAGCGCCACCGCCGGCGACATCACGATCATCAACTTCGGGATGGGCAGCGCCACCGCCGCCACCGTGATGGACCTCCTCAGTGCCGTCGATCCGAAGGCCGTCCTCTTCCTCGGTAAATGCGGCGGCGTGAAACACCGCGCCTCGCTCGGCGATCTCATCCTGCCGATCGCCGCCATCCGCGGCGAGGGCACGAGCAACGATTATTTCCCTGTCGAGGTGCCGGCCCTCCCCGCCTTCGCCCTGCAGAAAGCCATCTCCACCACGATCCGCGACCACGCACGCGACTACTGGACCGGCACCGTCTACACGACCAACCGTCGCGTCTGGGAACACGACGAGGACTTCAAGAAATACCTCACGAAAATCCGCGCCATGTGCATCGACATGGAAACCGCGACGATCTTCATGACCGGTTTCTTCAACGAGATTCCCACGGGTGCGCTCCTCCTCGTCTCCGATCAACCGATGACTCCCGACGGCGTGAAAACCGCGGACAGCGACAAACTGGTCGACGACAAATTCGTGAAAGATCACCTGCGCATCGGCATCGATTCGCTCAAGCAATTGATCAACGACGGCCTCACCGTAAAGCACCTGAAGTTCTGATCTCGCGCGTCCTTGGCCGTAGCGCTTACTCGACGACGTCGAGCCCGAAGGGCACGAACGCCTCGCGCCCACCCAGGTTCACCTGGGCCCACACGACGTAGCGCCCGGCGCGCGGGATCGTGAGCTTGAAATTCAATGCCGGCTGTTGTGCGTCCGGCGGCCGGCTTAAATCCGCTTCGGCCGGGTGCAGGTGAGCGAATCCGCTCCGCGCCTCGTCGAACGCGACCAGGTGCGCAAACGCACCCATCACCGGCTGGAGTGGCACCGGCGCCGCGTCCGCGCGCGTGATCGCAAAACGCAAATCAACCGGCTGTCCCGCGCGCACCGGGGTGCTTCCGGCCGTGAGCGAGAAACGAAATCCGTCCCGCTCCACCGTTAACCCCCGGCTGGGCGCCTGGGCCGCGGTGGCCGAGCCCGCGACCTCAAGATCGACGCTGGCATAAAGCCCGCGCGCGGTCGCCGCTGGCGTGAAGTCACCGAAAATCCGATACGTCCCGCCCGCCTGCGGGGTAAAGGCAAAGGTCCACTCTCCCGCCTGCGCGCCCTGCTCCGGGTGCACATGTTGGTAGTCGCCCAGCGCGGGGTCGACGATGAGCAGGTGCAGTTTTCGCGTGTGCGCCACCAGCAGATCTTCCGGTGCGACGCGTTTGCCACTGCTCGTTTTCAACGTGATCGTCGCACGCGCGGCGCGCCCTGCCACCGGCGGCTCCGCGGTGGCGACGCTCATCGTCACAGGCGAGCGCGCCGCCACCACGGGGATGAACTGCGACATGAACCCGACCCACAGGCCGAGCGGTAGCGGCGAGGGCAGGCCGATGGCGACGAAGGCCAACGAATGCGCCCCGCCGGAGATGATCCCGAGAATTGCCCGCGACGCGATGTAGCCACCCGTCTTTTCGATG
>JANPIT010000243.1:0-25301 GCA_031425115.1 Opitutaceae bacterium
TGGCGTGGGTACGATCGCTGCGGGCGTGGCGAAAGCGCATGCCGACGTCGTACTGATCAGCGGACACGATGGTGGCACCGGCTCTTCACCGCAGACCTCCGTCATGCACGCGGGTTTGCCGGGGGAACTCGGTCTCGCCGAGACGCACCAGACGCTCGTCCTCAATAATCTCCGCTCGCGCATCGCGGTGGAGACCGACGGCCAGCTCAAGACCGGCCGCGATGTCATCATCGCCGCGCTGCTCGGCGCCGAGGAGTTCGGTTTCGCCACCGCGCCGCTCGTCGCCACCGGCTGCATCATGATGCGTGTTTGCCATCTGAATACGTGTCCCGCCGGCGTCGCCACGCAGGATCCCCAGCTCCGCGCGAAGTTCGCCGGCAAACCCGAGCACGTCGTGAACTTCATGAAGTTCATCGCCGACGATATTCGCGAGATCATGGCCTCGCTCGGCTTCCGCACCATCGAGGAAATGATCGGCCGGACCGATCGCCTGGAGGCCAGGAAGGCGGTCGACCACTGGAAGGCCAAGGGTCTCGATTTCTCGAACATCCTTTACCAGCCGGACGTCGGGCCCGAGATCGGGCGCTTCTGCCAGATGAAGCAGGATCACGGCATCGACCGCTCGATGGACGTGAAACAGCTCCTCGACATCTGCAAGCCCGCCATCGAGCGCGGCGAGAAAGTCGTAGCCGAGCTCCCGATCCGCAACGTCAACCGCGTCACGGGCACGATCACCTCCGGCGAAATCACCAAGCGCTACGGCGCGAAAGGCCTTCCCGAGGACACGATCAAGCTGAAGTTCACCGGCTCTGCGGGCCAGAGTTTCGGCGCGTTCGTCACGCGCGGCGTCACGCTCGCGATCGAGGGCGATGCCAACGATTACTTCGGCAAGGGCCTCTCCGGCGGCAAACTCATCGTCTACCCGTCGGCGCAGGCCACGTTCAAGGCGGAGGAGAACATGATCATCGGCAACGTCGCCCTCTACGGCGCCAGTGCCGGTGAAGCCTACATCCGCGGCATGGCCGGCGAGCGCTTCGGTGTCCGCAACTCCGGCGTCACCGTCGTGGTCGAGGGCATCGGCGACAACGGCTGCGAATACATGACCGGCGGCAACGTCGTCGTGCTCGGCACCGCCGGCCGCAACTTCGGCGCCGGCATGTCCGGCGGAATTGGATACGTGCTCGACGAGGTCGGTGACTTCCCGAAACGCGTGAATCCTGCCATGGTCGGCATCGAGAAGCTCGAGGACGCCAAGGAAATCGCCGCCGTGCGCGCGATGATCCAGAAGCACCTCGACTACACGAAGAGCGAGCGCGCCAAGACCATCCTCGCGAACTGGGACGCGTTCGTGCCGAAGTTCGTCAAGGTCATGCCGAAGGACTACAAACGCATGCTCGCCTGCATCGAGCGCGCGCAGTCCCAGGGCCTGACCGGCGACGAAGCCATCATGGCCGCCTTCGAAGAAAACGCCCGCGACCTCTCGCGCGTCGGCGGCAACTAAAGACCATCAATCCAAAACCACTAATAAACACTAATGGACGGTAATGAATGGAATTAGTCTGAAGCATTCTGATTCCTCCGCATTCCGCTTCATTAGTGTGCATTAGTGGTTAACTCCGTCTCCTTCGACTTTTCCTTCCATGGGTAAACCAACTGGCTTCATCGAGTATCTGCGCGAACTTCCCGTCGACCGCACGCCCACCGAGCGCGTGAAAGACTGGAAGGAGTTTCACCACCACATGGAGGAGAAGAAACTCCGCACGCAGGGCGCGCGCTGCATGGATTGCGGTATCCCGTTTTGCCATACGGGCAAATTGATCAGCGGCATGGCCAGCGGCTGCCCGATCAACAACCTCATCCCGGAGTGGAACGATCTCGTTTATCGCGGCCTCTGGAAGGAGGCGCTCGAGCGCCTGCACAAGACCAACAACTTCCCGGAATTCACCGGCCGCGTGTGCCCGGCGCCCTGCGAAGGCTCGTGCGTCCTCGGGATCAACAATCCACCGGTCACGATCAAGAACATCGAGGCCTCCATCGTCGACAAGGGTTGGGAGGAGGGCTGGGTCACTCCGGAAGCGCCGAAAGTTCGCACCGGCAAGAAGGTCGCCATCATCGGCTCCGGCCCCGCGGGTCTCTCCGCCGCCGCGCAGCTCAATCGCGCCGGCCACACCGTCACGGTGTTCGAGCGCGCGGATCGTCCGGGCGGCCTGCTGATGTATGGCATTCCGAATATGAAGCTCGATAAGAAGGAGGTCGTCCTTCGCCGCATCGCGCTGATGGAAAAGGAAGGCATCAAGTTTGTCTGCAACGCGAGCGTGGGCACGGGGGATGACGACAACGTCGAACCCCAGATTTTCCTCAAGGAATACGACGCCACGGTCATCTGCACCGGCGCCACCCAGCCGCGCGATCTCGCGATCGAGGGCCGCAACTTGAAGGGCGTGCACTTCGCGATGGAGTTCCTCACTGAGAACACCAAAGCCGTCCTCAACGGGGGCGCGGACCATTGCCCGATTCACGCCAAGGGCAAAGACGTCGTCGTCATCGGCGGCGGCGACACTGGCACGGATTGCGTCGGCACCTCGATGCGCCACGGCTGCAAGAGCCTCGTCCAAATCGAGATTCTCCCGAAGCCTCCCACCGAGCGCGCCGCGGACAATCCGTGGCCGGAATGGCCGAAGACCCACAAAATGGACTACGGCCAGGAAGAGGCCGCGGCGAAGTTCGGCGCCGATCCGCGGGTGTATCTCACCACGGTTAAAAAGTTCGTCGGTGACGCCCAGGGCAACTTGAAGGAACTCGTGACCGTCGAGATCAAGTGGGAGAAAAACGACAAGGGTCAGTTCATCCCCAAGGAACAACCGGGCACGGAGAAGACGCGGCCCGCGCAACTCGTGCTGCTCGCGATGGGTTTTCTCGGGCCCGAGCAGGCGCTCCTCAAAGAGATCAATCTCGAGACGGACCCACGCTCGAACATCAAGGCCGCGCACGAAACCTACACGACGAACATCAAGGGCGTCTTTGCCGCCGGCGATTGCCGTCGCGGGCAGAGCCTCGTGGTGTGGGCGATCAACGAAGGCCGTGGGGCGGCGCGTGAGTGCGATCGCTACTTGATGGGTTATACCGATCTGCCGTAAGCAGGTTGGTGGGGTGGGGCGTGGCGGCCTCCCCGAGCCGTGGCGGATAATGCGAAACCGGGCTGGGCGGGACGCCTCGCCCTACCTTGTGTCGCGATCCTGCATTCACCAAGGTCGTCAACGATGAGCGATGATCTCTGGATCCTCGGCGTGCGGGCGGCGGGTGTCGTCCACTTCACCACGGTGGCACTGGCGCATTTCACACCGGTGCCTCCGAACTGGGACGCGAACCTCGCTCAACTGCCGGCGGTGCATCGCCGCTTCGCCATCGCGCAGAATATTTTTATCGGCGCCACGATGCTGGTCGCTGGCGCCGTGAGCCTGGCCTTCGCGCCGGAGCTCGTCGCCGGCACAAATCTCGCGCGCGTGATCTGCGCAGCGATCGCCCTGTGGTGGGGCGGGCGTCTCGTCGTGTTGCCTTGGCTGCGCGTCTGGCCCGAGCTCCACTCGCCGCTGCTGCGCGACGGCTTCGTGGTGCTGCACATCCTGTGCGCGCTTTTCGGCGCCGCCTATGGCTGGCTCGCTATCAGGCCGGCGGTTCCGGGCGTCGGCTGACGTCTCTCACCCGTGCGCGTTTACGTTCTACGCGATTTCCGCGCGGGCTCGGCTTGTGATCGCGGGGAAACGTAGCTTGGCTGCTGCCATGATCTTCCGCCGTCCACTTCGCGTTGCTCTCTCCTTCTTCCTCTCCAGTGCCGCGCTGTCGCTCTCGGCCGCCGAGAGCATTTCGGCTGACGCCCTCAAAGCGGCCGGACTCACCTCCGCCCAATTCCTCACCGGGGCCAAGACCGGTCTCGGCACCCTCGTCGATCTTGCCGGCGCCGAACTCACGAAACCTGGAGCCGTTAACGTCTCCACGCCCAGCTCGATGGCGAAGCTCGAGTCCACCCTCAAGAAAATGAACCAGTCGGGCGCCTTCGATTCCTTCAAGGCCTCGCTCAATCAGGCCGCGGTGAGTGTCGCCCCGCAATCCACCGCGGTGCTCAAAAGCGCGATCGGACCACTCTCACTCTCCGATGCCAGCGCGCTGCTCGGCGGCACGCCCGATTCCGCCACGAAACTTTTGCGCAAGATCGCCGAGTCGAATCTCCGCACCAAGCTGATGCCGCTCGTCTCCCAAGCTGTAGCCGCGAACGGCACCGCCGCGAAAGCGAAGGACCTCCTCGCCAAAGCCGGCCCGATGGCCTCGATGATGGGCGTGCCCAGCGTCGGCGATCTCGAGAATCACGTCTTGAATCAAGTGCTCGAGACGAGCTTCGGGTATCTGGCCAAGCAGGAAGCAGCCGTGCGCGCGAACCCGGCGTCCCTGAAGGACGCGTTTGCCGCGAAAGTGTTTTCTGCCGGCAAGAAGTAGCCGCCCCGTCCCGCTCGCGGGCGGACCGCACGCGACCACACAGTCTTGACGGCCTCCGCCCCGCGCCGCGAGCGTGCGGCGTGCCTTCGAAACCAATTCCCGGCTCCAGTGGCGAGGTCCTGACTCAGCTGCCCTCGCCCTATGTGCCGCATCCCGCGACCGGCCTGCTCCATCTACCGCGTTTCCTCGCGAAGTGCGCCTACGTGAAGCAACACGGCGCGCTGCCGCCGAGCTACGCGAAAAACTACAAGCGCGGCTGCGACCGCTTTCTCTCCCAACACCTCGGGATCGAGCCCGCGGCCGTAGAAAAAATTGTCCTGGAGTCCGGCACCGAGGCGGAGATCGACGCCAAGCTGAAGCAGATCTTCCCCACCGACGTGCGCGCCGCCGCGTGGAATCGCCGATACGTGCAGATGGGGATGACCACCGCCGGCCGCGAATTCCTCAAGGAAGCGCTCACCGCCATGGGTTGCGCGGATCGCGCGGAGGAAATCAAGAGCGTGCCCGACCTGATGGATTTCGACGAAGGACGGATTGAATAAACCTCGATGTCTTTATTAGGAAATTTCCCGTAAACGCTAAAGTTTGCTTCCTGATTTCCCGAGTTCCACATTGCCCCTCTTCTCATGGTCAAAGGCCAGAAAGTCGTCTGCATCAACGACACCTTCACTCCCACGATCCGCGCGCTCTACAAGCAGCTGCCGGTGAAGGATAACATCTACACCGTGCGCGAGGTATTCCTAGGCCGGGAGAAAATCGTGAAGGGCGGCGATACCGCCACCGTTGGGTTGCTCTTGCAGGAACTCACGAACCCACGCGATCCGTTTCACCAGGGCGAACAGGAGCTTGGCTTCACCTCTGAACGCTTTGCCCCGCTCAACGAGCTGCCCGCCGAAGAAGCGGAAGTGGAAGAAGTCGTCGGCGTCGGCGCGTGGGCACCGGCCTGAGCGCACCGTCTCCCTCGAGAGCGTAGCATCGGTCCGACCGCCCGTCCGCGCGGCACGCTGAGCTTAAGGCTGAATCGACATGACAATTTCCTGCTGATCGACCGGCGCCACCACGCGGCCGTCCGACTTGGGCAGCAGGAGAAACCGCAGACGCGTGCGCCCCGAGTTCAACGTGATAAAAGACACCGTCGCTCCCGCTCCGCCCGTCCCGGCCGTCAGCGCCCGCACCTGCTGGAGATAACGTCCGTCATGAAACGAGATCTGCCAGATCAAGCCCTCGTCCACCGGAGGTAGCGTCAGGTCGATCTGCGTCAGGGGCTTCACCTCAAGCGGCCGCGTCTTCGGCTCCGCCTCTACCGTCACGGCCATCGTCCGCGTCGCCTTGAGGGCGGGCGTGCCACAGCCCGTCAGCACCATCACTGCGACTGCGGAAACCAGAACCAGGACACGGCGGAATAACATGCCCGACTTCACGGCGAAGTCGCCGCCGTGTCAAAAGCCGTCATCGGCGCTCGCAACGCACTTTCACTTCCGATCGGCCGCGCCATGTGCAGTTCGCCACCTCACCAACTCAGCACCACCAGTGAGACGGCTTGCCGCGGCATCGCAAAATTCAGAGTCGCGGCGCCATCAGCCACCGAGACGGTCGACGGCCCGCCCTTGAATTGCGCGAGCTGCGCCGCCGCTTCCAACTGAGAATACTGCGGTCGCGTCGGCGCAATCGGCGAACCCATGGTTTTCCAAAGTCCGTAGGCATTACTGTGCACTTCATCCACGCGGTAGTGCGCCAACTTCGGCTCGGTCACGCCCGCCGGTAGTCCGCCGATCGTGAGTGCCACAGCCGCATCGGGTCCGACCACATCGTCGTCGTGATAGTGCCACACCAACACCGCCAGCTCTCGCTTCGCGAGATCGAGGCTGGCGAGCGCGGCGACATCCGGCGCGCCGCGCACGCCAGCCTTGATGATCGCCTCGACGCCTAGGTCCGCCGAACTCTGCGCGTCGATGCGGCGCCCGCCCATCTTCGCCATCATGCGGTGCACGTTGAAGACGGCCAGCGTCAGCCCATTGGTCGCCATCACGCGAAACCCCGCGAAATACGGCTGATCCTCAAACTCGAAGGCCCACGTCGTCGCGCCCTCGAAGTTTACGCCATGCTTCTCCGCGAGCAGATGTTTCCGCGCAAACGACGCCGCCGTGTAGCTCGAATAGAGCGTCCCATTGCGATACGCCAGGTGCGGGCCCTGGCACGCCGCGCACCCATCCGGATCGGATTCGCCGATGATAATCGGTTTGCCCTTCAACTCCGGATAACGCGCCACGCGCGCAAAGCCCGCGTCGATCGTCTTCAGTTGGCCGCCGATTCCCATCCGCACGTGACCGTCGCGAAAAACCGGCGTCGTGCCCTTCGCGTGAAACGAAACGAAGTCCACCGGCGTGCCAATCTGGCCGGTCGCATGATTCTTCCCGCGCAAGCAGTGCTCCAGGAAATCGTCCATGAACTTTCCCCCGTCACCCGCCGTATCCGGACCTCCGACACGCGCGGTCGGCAGCGCCCGCCGCACCGCGTCGATCGCGTAGTCGTGCAGCTTGCGAAACTCTTCGGGCGTTCCTTTCCAGTAGCCGATGTTGGGCTCGTTCCAGACCTGCCAATACCATTGCTCGACCTCCGCCGCGCCGTAGCGCGCCACGTTATGCTTCACCCATTGGTAAACAAGCTCAGCCCACTTAGCGTAGTCTTTCGGAGGATACGCCCAGCCCGTGTAGATTTCGTTATACGGAAACCCCGGACGCCACCCGTGTTGATACGGCTCCGGCTTGGTCGAGAGCGCCTGTGGCATGAAGCCAATCTGCGCGTAAGGTTTCACGCCCCCCGCGAGGTGCGCGTCGAAGATCCGGTCGATGATCGTCCAATCGTAAACCGGGCGACCTTGCGCGTCCTCGGTGTAGGCGTTCGTGCTGCCCCATTTTAGCGCGGGCGTGCCGTCACCGGTGACCAACAGGCTATGCGTCCGAAAATACTCCTGCGGCTCTCCGAGCGCCCCAATATCACGCAGGAGCCGCTTGCCATCCTTCATCGTGGTGTAGTTCGGCTCGTCGCCCCCGAAGAAACGATACACCGGCTTCAGCTCGCCAAACGTCTTCGCCGCATCGACGCGAATCGTAACGGGAATTGAATCGGCGGCCTGGACAAATCCGGCGCCGGCAAGCAGCAGCAAAAACGACAAACGCATGGGGCAGGGGAGGGTTGAACCGAAACTGAACGAGTGCCTTCACTCCAGCGCAACGAAGCCATGGCGCGGACAGTCGGGAATTTCCGACCGGTGGAGCGGCTTGACCTCAAGCCGCTTCAGGACTTCCGCCCGCCCAACATCGGCTCGCTCGCTCCCAATGCAGCGGCTTGAGGGCAAGCCGCTCCACCATCCGGCCCTTCATTCCGGCACCAACTCCGGCACGACGGGCCGGCCGATATCGCGCCGGATCGACTCCAGGTTCTCGCGAATCAACGCGCCCATCGACTCGCAGCGCAGGTAGTCCTTGCGTTGGTAGTGCTCGGCCAGGGCCGCGCGGAGGGAGTGCACCTTCTCGATGGGCGCCAGCGGATCGTGCACCATGTCGTGCAAGAGCAACCCGAGCCGTTCCGACGCCAGCGACGCGCGCTGCAGGATGAGCGTCTGCTCCTCCCGTTGATACTGACGCGCGGTCTCGGGCCGCAGGTGACGCATGCAAAAACGGACCAGCGGGCTGTTGTCCTTAAAGAACTGCGGGAGATAAAAGTTCTTGCGGCCGTCGTAACTCTGCTGGTCGAAATCCATCGCACGGATTCTGATCTGCGCCTCCTCGAAGTCCGGCGTCACCACGAATACGAAATTGTAGGATCGCATGTCACCGAGCAGCCGGACGAAGCAGCGCTCGTTGAACTTCACGAGTTCCTTGGCCACGCGAATCGCCTTCAGCTCGCTGCGGCGGCCGAGCCATTGGTCGATGAAAATATCCCCGGGCACACCCGCGATGTGCTCTTCCACCAGCGTGTGGCCGAACGTGAGAAAATTTAGGCGATTGGGAGATAACAGATGCTCAAGCTCGATGCCGTAGATGCGTGAGGCGTCCGCCTTCTTCACATAAAAATAGTCCTGGTTGTCGTTGTAGGCATTGACGATCCGGATACGGAAGGGCGTCGAATTGCCGAAAGTGCAAAAATCCACGCGGTCGACATACAGATGGCTCACCACCGAAAGATCGCCGTCCACCTTCAGCCAGGCATAGACCTCCTTCAGCGCCTCGTTGAGCGCCGACATCTCCGCCGCATCGTAGATCACCGTATCCCACAGCGTCGGCTTGCCCGCGTCGTCCGTCAGCGGGATGACTTCATGAAATGCGCGCAGCCGATCGTAGGTGATCGGCAGCTCGCGCTCGCGCTTGTAGCGCTGCAGGTAGCCCCGCAAATCCGCGCTGACGGGAAAACTGGGTTTCCGCTTCGTCGGCAGCGGATATTGAGTGCCGTCGTCGGCCATGCCAGGACCGTGGACCCTCCGCGTCAGCGACGCACGCCTGAACGTTGCCTCGACCGCGAACGCCTCGCCCCGACCACGGACGCCTCCACTTCCTCTAGGAATCGTCCATTGATGAATTCCGATCCGTCGTTCAAGAGCTTCGCTCGCAAACTCATGATGCACGCCCCCGTGAACACCCTCCGTCGCTGGCTCTGGCCCACCGCCGGGCTGGTCGCGATCGCGGTGTTTGCCGGACTCGCCGGCCGCTTCTGGCATCCGTATTATGGTTTCACGAAATTCGTGCAGCTCGATGAGGCGGACGCCCGCAGCGGCATTCCTGAAATCCGTCGGCATCCAGTTTTCACCTACGCCGGTTTCAACGGCTACGACGGCGCCGCCTACACTCAGATCGCTTTTCATCCACTGCTCGATTCCCCCGACCTGCAGCCGGCGCTCGGCAACGTGCCGTATCGCGCGCGACGCATCCTCGGCAGCGCGCTCGCGTGGCTGCTGGCTGGCGGGGATCCCGCGCGGATCGCCAGCACCTATGCCGCGCTGAATCTCGGCGTCTGGCTCGCCCTCGCGGCTCTCCTCTGGCGGGTGCTGCCCGTCACCGACGCGCGAAGTTTCGTCGCGTGGAGCGGTGTGCTCTTTTCCGCCGGCGCACTCCACTCGGTGCGTCTCGCGCTCACCGATCTGTTAGCCGCCACGCTCGCCACCGCCGCTCTTGGGCTCGCCGAACGTGGTCGCACCGGCGGCGCCCTCGGTGTGCTCGCGAGCGCCGGCCTCGCGCGGGAAACCGCCCTCGCCGCCGTCGTGGGGCTCTGGCGGGGCCCTTGGACCACCCCGCGCCCGTGGATCGCCAACGTCGTGCGCACGGGCTTGGTCGCGGCACCGCTCTTCGCGTGGATACTTTATGTGCGGTGGAAAGCGGGACCCGCCGCGCAGGGTTTCGGCAACTTCACGTGGCCCGTCGTCGGCTGGCTCGAGAAATTCGGGGCGGCGATTTCGGATTTCGCCGCCCTGGCGGATTTCCGGTGGCTCACGACTACCACGCTGCTCGCCACGCTCGCGCTCACGGTGCAGGCCATTTTTTTCCTGCGCGAGCGGCGCTGGTCGGATGCGTGGTGGCGGGTCGGCGCGAGCGGCGTGGCGATGATGGCGCTCCTCGGCACCCCGGTGTGGGAGGGTCATCCCGGCGCGGCCACGCGTGTCTTGCTGCCGATGGCGGTCGCCTTTGCCGTCGTGGCGGTGCGCACGCAGGCGCGTTGGCGCTGGATCATCGGTGGCAGCCTCACCGTGTTCAGCGGCGTGCTGGCATTGTGGCACGTGCCCCACGAACCGCGTGAACTCGCCGCCGGCCGTTTTTCCGGCGGCTCCTATTTGGCGAAGCTCGGCGACGGCTGGTATGGCGCCGAGCGCGACAGCAAGCGCACGTGGAGTTGGGCGGCCACGCGCGCGACCGTGGTCATCGCGAGCACCGCGCGTCCCGCCGACACCTCCGTAGTGCGTTTAAAACTACGCGCGTTCACCGCGCGTCGCATCGAGGTGCGTTGGCGCGAGACACTGCTGTGGGAGGGAACCGTCGGCGAGAAATTGGAGTCGATTCCGGTCAAGGTCACATGGCCCGCCGGTGAACCGCTTGCCTTGGAAATCAGCTCGACCATCCCGGGCGCGGCGGAGAACACCCATCCCGACGCGCGCACCCTCGGCTTCGCCCTCTACGGCGTGGCTCTCGACTAGCCGGGCGCAGCCATGAAATTCGGGAGCATGCTCGCGACGCTGGTGCTCGTGCTCGTCGCGCTGACCAATCTCGTGCAAGCGGTGCGGCACGTGCCGCCGCCGCCGATCCCAGTGCCCGGCCGCCCGCCCGCGAATATCGTCGTGCGACAGGAACAGCGTTTTGCCGCAGCGCGCCAGGCACTTTCAGCCCGCGGTGTGCGCGGCGTGATCGGCTACGTGGCCGACCTAGGCCCACCCCAGCTCGCGGCCGACCATCGCGCGATGGAGGATTATTTCACCGCCCAGTTTGCCCTGACCCCCTGCATCCTGGATCCGCATCTCCGCGGTCGTCGTTGGGCGATCGCCAATGTGCGCACGAAAACGCTGGCCGATCGCCTCCCCGCGGGCTTCCGCGTCGTGGAAGATTTCGGCGGCGGCGTCGCACTCCTCGAGCAAATCACGCCGTGAACCTCATCTTCGCGCTCGCCCTCGCTTGGCTGGTCGGCGGCGTCATCGTCGCCGCGCTCTGGCCTCACTCTCGATCGCGCCAACCCGATCTTGGGCTGATCCTGCCTCTGGGAATGATCATCGGATTGGGCGTCACGAGCGTGATTTTTTTTGCGGCGTCGCTGGTCACTCACCGACCCGCTGGCGTTGCCGCCATTGTCGAAATCGCCCTTGTGCTGGTCGTAGGCGCGAACCTCGCGCGCCGCCTTCGTTCACCGCACTCCGCACACGCAACCGCTGCCCCAGCCGCCCCTTGGACCTGGCTGCAATGGGCCCTAGCCACCGTCTTCCTCCAGACGCTGGTCATCGGTGCCATCGTAGCCTGGCGCGCGTTTGCCACGGAGCCGCTCGGCGGCTGGGACGGTTGGGCCATTTGGAATCTGCAAGCACGCTTCATGATCCGCGGCGGCACAGCGTGGCCCGAGCTCCTCGCCACGCCGGAACTGAGCTGGGTCCATCCCGATTACCCCAAGCTTGTATCCGCCAGCGTCGCACGTCTCTGGTCGTGGACCGGCACTGAATCCGCTGCCGCCGCAGGCCTCGTCTCCATCGCTTTCGCTGCCGCTCTGGTAGGCGTGTTGGTCGGCGCAGTGACTCGACTACGCAACCGCACGGCCGCCCTGCAAACCGGCATCCTGCTCGTCAGCACTCCCTTCTTCCTCTCGTTCGCGCCGAATCAGCACGCGGACATCCCGCTCGCCAGCTGCATGCTCGCCGCCGTGGCCCTCGTTGCGCTCGGCGAATGCTGGCTGCTCGCCGGCCTCTGCGCGGGATTCGCCGCGTGGACTAAAAACGAAGGCCTGCTCTTCGCCGTCGTGTTTGCCGTCGTCGTTGGCTGGCGCGCGTGGCGCAGCGGCGCGCACCGAGCCACACTCTCCCTGTTCGGCGGACTCGCGCTCGCCCTCGGACCTGTGCTCTACCTGAAACTCGCTCTCGCTCCGCCGAACGATCTGTTGGCCGCGCCGCTCGGACCGCGCCTCTCGCAACTCATCGAGGGCGCGCGCCACCGCGTAATCCTCGAGGCGCTGTGGCGGGATGTGCGCGGATTTGGAGAGTGGCGTCTGACTCCCTTTATCGCGATGGCGCTGCCCTTCGTCGCTTGGCGCGCCCGGCGTCGACTATCAGCCGGTGCCACCGCCATCCCCATCGTGCTCGGCGCGATGCTACTGGGCTTCTACAGCGTTTACCTGCTCACCCCCCAAGATCTCGTCTGGCATCTGACCACCTCGCTCGTCCGCCTCCTACTGCAACTCTGGCCGCTCGCCCTGCTCGGTTGGGGCCTCACTTTACCGTTGTTTGAACCCGTCGGCCCCCGAACGCCGCCGCCATCCATCAACACGGCCCTCGCCTTTGTCGGCATCAATGCGCTCGCCGCCGGCGCGCTCGTCCTCGTCCTTTCCGGCCAGCTCGCCGCGAACGAATTCGCCGCCAAACGCGATCGCACCGGCACCACCCGCATTACGCTCGGCGACGGCTGGCACGGGCGCGAACATCACGGCCGCGATACGTGGGCCTGGAGCGGCGGCCGCGCCACGCTCGACGTGCAGAATACGGCCAACGGCACTCCTTCCCCGCTCACCCTGCGCTTCACCTTGCGTATCCTACATTCACGCACCGTCACGCTGCGCCTCGGGCCGCGCGTGCTGTGGGAACGCACCGGCCCCGACGCCCTCGTCCCCGTCGAAATCACCGGCCTCCAGGTCCCGCCCGGCCTCTCGACCCTCGAACTCACCACCGACGAGCCCCCCACACCCGAATCCTCCGCCCCCGGCGCCCGCCCCCTGGCCTTCGCCCTCTACAACCTCACACTCCGCTGATCGCCCGCCCCGCTCATATCCATTTTTCAGCTACAGTGTAACGTAATACGTTACACTATGATCGTTTCGGCGGCGGAGTGAAAACGACGGGGCCGCCCCGCTGCAGGGGAGGGGAGAGGGATGTCAGCGGGCGGGGAGTTCGAACCAGAAGATGCTGCCGCCCTCGGCCGGAAAATCGGCGCCGACCGTGCCGGCCTGCGATTCCACCAGGTGCTTCACAATCGCGAGGCCGAGTCCGTTGCTCTCTTCGCCGCCCGTCGGGCGCGGAGAAAGCCGCGCGTGCTCCACGAAAAGTTGGTTGCGCTCCAGTGCCGGCACGCCCGGCCCAGTGTCACACACTTCCACGCGGATGCGGCCTTCGCCCAAGCGCGTCCCGATCGTCACCCGACCACCGGGCGGGGTGAACTTCAGCGCGTTGCTCGTGAAATTCGTGAACGCCTGGTAGGCCAGCCCCGCATCGCACCGCGCCAACGGCAACGCGTCGGCCAGTTGAGCCGTCAGCGCAATCTGCTTTCGTTCCGCCGCGTGCGCGTGTTGGCGCACGACGGCGTCGCCGAGCAGGTTCAGATCCACGCGACCCGATGCGCCGGGATTCGTCGCGCCCGGAGAGGGCGCGCGGATTTCCAGAAAGGTATCGATGATCCGCCGCATCTGATTCGCCGACTCCGCGATGTTTTCGATATACTTACCCAGCTCCGGCGCGTTGGCCACGACGGGCTGACGGCGCGCAAGCTCGCCCGCCATGAGAATCAAGCAAAGCGGATTGCGCAGATCGTGCCCGGCGATCCGCATGAACCGCTCCTTCAACGCGAGCTGTTCTTCCAGCGCCCGGCGAAATCGGCGCAGCGCGAGATGCGTGCGCACGCGCGCGATCGCCTCGTCGTGTTCGATTGGCTTCGTGATGTAGTCGACGCCCCCCGCCGCAAACGCCTTCACCTTGTCCGCCGTCTCACTCAGCGCGGTCATGAACAACACCGGCACATCCCGCGTCCCCGGCCGCTCCTTGAGTCGGCGGCACGTCTCGAATCCGTCGATACCAGGCATCATCACGTCGAGCAGGATGAGATCCGGCTGCGTCCGTTCCGACTGCGCGAGCGCCTCTTCTCCGTCTTCTGCCACCATGAGCTGGTAACCTGCGGCGCCGAGTGTTTCGACCAATACGCCCAAGTTTGCGGGCGTATCGTCGACGATGAGAATAGTTTCAGTCATGGGGCAGAAAGCGAAGGGGCAAAAGAGACGATTATTCGATGTAGCGCGCGACGAATTGTCGGATCGCCTTCATTTTGAAACGCGTGGCCAAGTCCAACACGCCTTGCGCAAACGGCGTGTATTTGGCGTCGAGGGCAATCAACGCCATCGCACGCGCGCGAATGCCGACCACATCGCCCTTGGCCGCGAGATCGTAGATCGCAGTGGCCTCCGCGACCGGAGGCGGCTGCATCGCGAGCGCAAACGGCGAGCGCGTCTCTTCCGCCTCCGCGTGATTCCACACCAGACCGAGCGAGCGCTCCGCGGCGGCCCACAGCTCCTCTTCCCGAAATGGCTTGGCGAGAAACTCGTCGCAGCCCGCGGCGAAACACTCACTGCGATCCATGTCGTAGGCGCTCGCGGATACGGCAATGATCTTCAACCCCGGGCCGCGCGAGGTCTGACGCAGCCGGCGGGTCGCCTCCAAACCATCGATACCGCCGGGCAGCCTCAGATCCATCAACACGAGATCCGGCATAAATTTCTCCGCCTCCCTGATGGCCGCAATCCCGTCGGCCGCCTCCGCTACCTCAAACCCCAGCGGCGCCAACATGTCGACCATCACCGCGCGGTTGGCCGCGTTGTCATCCACGATCAGCACCCGGCGACGGGCACCCTCGTAGCTCACGATGCGCCGCGACGTGCTCGCCGCGGCGGGAATCGCCGCAGTCGCGACTGGCAGGGCGACGTCGAACCAGAATCGGCTGCCCCAACCCGGTTTGCTTTCAACGCGCAGCTTGCCACCCATCCGCTCCACGAGACTGCGGCTGATGGCCAGACCCAGGCCCGTGCCCGTCGCCGCCGCCGCCGCCTTGTTGCCCACTTGGGAAAACGGTTCGAAGAGTTTCTTCTGATCCTCGTCCGAAATGCCGGGCCCGGTGTCGCTCGCCGAAAAACGAATCGCACCACCCGCGACGCACTGCACGGAAAACACCACGCCGCCTGCCTTCGTGAACTTCACCGCGTTCGACAGGAGGTTGAACACAATCTGACGGAGCCGCTGCTCGTCGCCCCGCACCCACCGCGGCAGGTCGTTCGCCACCGCCGTCTCGAACAAAATGCTCTTCTCCTTCGCGCGCGGGGTGAAGAACGCCTCCACGCTCAGCGCGAAACCCGGCAAATCGAAATCCGCCAGATGCAGCTCGATGCGCCCCGCCTCGATTTTTGAGAGATCGAGCACGTCGTTGATCAACGCGAGCAGATGATCCGCCGACTCGTGGATCACGCGCACGCCCTCGCGCTGCTTGATACTCAACGCCGCATCGCGCCGCAAAATCTGCGTGTAGCCGAGGATCCCGTTGAGGGGCGTGCGCAACTCGTGGCTGACACTCGCCAAAAAATAACTCTTCGCCCGACTCGCCGCATCCGCCGCATCCTTCGCCGCCTGCAGCGCCTGCGCGGCCTCGCGCTTCAGCGTGATGTCGGTCGCCACGCCCTCGAAGTGATCGATCGCGCCTTGCGCATTGCGCACCACCCGCACGGATTCGGAAATCCACACCGTCGAGCCATCGCGCCGAAAAACTTCCGACTCGAAATCCGAGACCTCGTCGCTGCGTTGAATCGCCGCGAAGAACTCGTCGCGCCGGCTGGCCTGCACATAAAGCTGGCGGCCGATGTCATTCACGGCGGTGAGCAACTCGGCCGGAGTCGCGTAACCGAGCATGTGCGCCAGCGCCGGGTTGGCGTTGAGAAAGCCACCTTCCGGCGCACTTAGGTAAAGACCTTCAACCGCGTTCTCGAAAATGCTGCGGTAGCGCCGCTCCGCCTCGGCCAACGCGATCTCCGCCTGCCGGCGCTGCACCGCCACGGCCGTCTGCTCGGCGACGAAGTTCAGCAGCCGCAAATCCTCTTCGCCGTAAGCGTCGGCGCGCGCATAGTCCTGCAGCGCGATGACGCCAAGCGTCCGGTTCCCGCCGATGAGCGGCGCGCCGAGCCGCTGCGCTGCCGGCCGTTCGAGCGGCTGGTAAACGCCACGTTCGCCGAGCAGCCCGGGAAGCTCTGCGCCCGTGACGCGCACGGGCCGCCCCGTCTGCAGCACAAACTCGGTGAACCCATTGCTGATCGGGCGCGGTGGGGGCGTCTCGACGTATTCATCCGCGAAATACGGAAACGACAGCTCGCTCCCGTCGGCACTGAGCAGTGCGACGTAGAAGTTTTTCGCCGGCATCAATCCCCCGATGATGCTGTGCACCTCCGCGAACAACATCTCAAGGTTGCCGCCCGCCAGCACGGCGCGGGAAATCTGGAAGGTCGCGGCCTGCACCTGTTCGCGCCGCCGCCGTTCGGTGACATCGATCGCCACCGTCAGCACGCAGCGTTCGCCGCCGAGCTCGATGATGTCGGCGTTCACCAGCAGCGTGGTGTTGCGGCCGTGTTTCGCGCGAAAATCCGCCTGTAGGTCGCGCACGAATCCCTGCGTCTCGATCCGTTGCACGAAATCCTCGAGTTGGCTTTCGTTCACCCAGAGATCGAGCTCCCGCGTGGTGCGGCCAAGGATTTCCTCCCGGGAGTAGCCGCAGCTTCGCGTGAAGGCGCCATTCACCTCGATCATACGACGATCGCCGAGCCGGCTCAGCGACATGAGGGCCGGACTCGAATGGAAACTCTTTTCGAAATACGCCCGCGATTCCCGCTGCGCAGCTTCGACCTGCTGGCGGTGCACCGCCGCGGCCGTCTGATCCGCCACGAACATCAAGAGCTTCAGATCCGCGTCGGTGTAGGCGTTGGGATTGTGATAATCCTGCACCGTGATCACGCCGATCGCGCGGCCATCGATCATCAGGGGCGCGCCCAGCCAGAGCGCCGAGGGTTTGCCCGTCGGTTTGTAAGGACTGTCGCCGCGGAAAATCACCGTGAGCTCGTCCGCGGTGGTGCGCAGCGGCTTCGCGGTATGAATGACGTATTCCGTGAGGCCGAAACCGGGCTTGCGCGTCGGCGGGGTAACCGCCCTCTCGTCCACAAAATAGGGAAACGACAGCTGCGTGCCGTCCGGGCTCAGGAGCGCGACATAGAAATTTTTCGCGGAGAAAAGCTCGCCCACGATGCGGTGGAGCTGAGCAAACAGCGCCGGCAAGTCTCCGCCCGCGAGCACGGCCTGCGAGATCGCGTAGGTGGCGGCCTGCACTTTTTCGCGGCGGCGCCGGTCGGTGATGTCGATGCCGACCGTGAGCAGCGAAGGCGTGCCGCCGAGCTCGAGCACATCGGCGTGGACCAGGAAATGGGTGACGAGGCCATCCTTCGTCCGAAAATCACCCTCGAGATCGCGGATCGCGCCGCCCGTTTGCAGCCGGTGGAAAAATGCGTCGCGCTGCTGCGGGTTGACCCAGAGGTCGATCTCGTCCGCGGTGCGACCGATGATCTCATCGCGGGAATAACCGCAGGCGCGCAGAAACGCCGGATTCGCTTCCGTGATCCGCCGATCGGATACCCGCGAGATCACCATCAGCGCCGGGCTGGAGTGAAAACTTTTTTCGAAATACGCCTGCGCCTCGCGCTGCGCCTTCTCGACCTGTTGCCGATGAATCGCCACCGCCGTCTGCTCCGCGACGAAGATCAGCAGCCGTTTCTCCTCTTCCGTGTAAGCAACGGCATTGTGGTAATCTTGCAGCGCGATCACGCCGAAACAGCGGCCGTCGATCTTGAGCGGTGCACCCATCCACTGCGCGCACGGGTCGCCGCTCGGCTCGTAGTTACCACGGGACCGCAGCGTGGCGATGATCTCGGCGTCCACCGCGAGCAACGGTTCGCCGGTATCGATCACGAACTCCGTGACGCCATTCTTCGGGGTGCGCGCCGGCGGATGCGCCATCGTCTCGTCGGCAAAATATGGAAACGTGAGCAGCGAGCGGTCCGCGTTGATCAGCGCGACGTAGCAATTCCGCGCCGACATCAGGCCGCCGATGATGCGGTGCACCTCCGCAAAGAAAGCCGGCAGATCGCCGCCGGCCAGGATGGCTTGAGAAATCTGATACGTCGCCGCCTGCAATCGCTCCTGCCGCCGGCGCTCCGTGATATCGATCGCCACGGTCAGCATGCAGAGCGCACCGCCGAGCTCGATCAGATCGGCGTTGAGAATCAACGAGCGGACGCGGCCCGTCTTCGAACGGAAATCCGCCTCCATGTCGCGCACCGTGCGCTCCGCGCGAATTCGGCGGAGAAACTCATCGCGCTGTTCCACGTGCGCCCAGAGCCCCAGCTCGAGCGTCGTGTGGCCCAACATCTGTTCGCGCGTGTAGCCCGCCCCGTGCGCAAAGGCCGGATTCACCTCGATGAGTTTTCCGTCCGCCGCCGTCGCGATCGACATCAGCGCCGGGCTCGAGTGAAAGCTCTTCTCGAAATACGATTGGGATTCGCGCTGCCGGGCAGTTTGCGCGGCGAGAGCGGAGCGCGCTTCGGTTAGCTCCGCGGTGCGCTCGGCCAGTTGCCGTTCGAGATCGCGGAGCGGGGCATCAGCGGCGCGGATAGGCATCAATGGGCAGGACGACAGCGGCGAGAAAGACGGCACTCCCCGCGCAGCGCAATGATGCGGTGGGCGGAGCGCACGAATTTGGCGCGCGCCATCAGTGCGTGAGCGATTTCAAACCCGCATCACCGTGGGCCCGCAGCCCAGGCTGCACGGCCGGCGCAGCCTGGGCGGGGGCCGCTGCGTGCGCCGACGCGAACCCCAGCCAACAGGCACTGACGGCCGCAAGTGTCTTGCGCGTCTTCAACGTTAAAGAACCCCGAGTGATCGGCCGCGTTAATGCCGGTGTGATCGCGCGGGAGAGTGCTCGACGGGTGCGCAGCGGACGGAGCAAGGAACGGTGCATGATAGGAAACCGGGGAAAACAGGTTCGACGCGCCTGCTTACGCCGCGGCGGCCGTGCGCTGCGCGTCGATCATGGTGTTGGCGAGGAGCGAGTAGGTGGTGGTCCAGGCCTCACGCACCGCGGGCGTGAATTCGGGACCGAGACCGCGTTCGAGCGTCCAGAGTAACGCGGCACCCACCGAGGCGTAATGTTCCTCGGATACGCCGTAGCCCGCGTGCCGCGCTCCGAGCGCCTGCACGGTGGGAACGATTGCGTCGAGCCGCTCGAGGGCGGCGACCGCCATGGCGATCATCGCCATGAGCTTTCGCCCTTGCTCGAGCATGTTGCCGCCGAACAGGTGGCGCAAATCGGGATCGAGCTCGAAAAGTCGCGCGTAAAATAGCGCCGCGGCTTGATCCGCAATCGGCACGACTTTGCGGAAGGAGTCTTTGACGAGGAAAATTTCTTGGGGGGTCATGGGGGGTGGAGCGCCGCCGAGCGGCGGCGCCCGAAAGGTGAAGGTGGAATCGAAGCGCGGGGCTGACCGCTCAGGCGGCGAGTTGATGCGGCTCGCAGCCCATCGGGGGGCGAGTGCCGACGGGGCGGGCGACCGCCAGTTTCGGCAGCCGCACCCGGCGGCAACGCAGCACGTAGTCGGCGTGGATGACGGCGCCCAAGCCGGCGGTCAGAAAGAGCGTGCCGGCGGCGGCGACGCTGAAGGGCAGCGCAATAATCGCGGCAACAGCGGCGGCGAGGGCAGGAAGCGGAAGTGAGTTCATAGCGGATACAACGTTTGAATTACGAGGGCCATGGTGCCACGAAAGCGCGCGGAGCGGTATGGGCCGAGGGGGGTGGGCCATTCGGCCCACCTTGGGGCACATGTGGCCGGCCATCGTCCTCGTTCTCGTTCTCCTAATCGTAATCGTTCTCTTTCTCCGCGCTCCGGCTCCTCCCGAAGCACGATTTTCGGCAGAGAGAACGAGAACGATTAAGATTAGGAGAACGATAGATACAGCGGATCGATCGACAGGCGCCGCCGAACACACCGGCTTTACTTCGCGGCCCTGCTTACCACGATGACCGGCGGTGAAAAGGATCCTAGTCATCGATGACGATACGAAACTCCGGCAGCACTACACCGAGCTGCTGCGGCTTGAAGGCTACGCTGTAACGGAAGCGCGCAACGGCCGTGAAGGCGTTGAGTCCGCCCGCAAGGAGGTGCCGGATCTCGTGCTCTGCGATATCACGATGCCCGAGATGAACGGGCACCGCGTGCTGGAAACGTTGCGCGCCGAACCGCGCACGGCCCACGTGCCGTTTGTTTTTCTCACCGGGTGGAGCGAACAGGACGACGTGCGCACCGGCATGAATCTCGGCGCGGACGACTATCTCACAAAACCGATCGTGCCGGACGAATTGTGGGCCGCGATCCGCGCCCGCCTGCGTCGCGCGGAGGCCTCGGCGCACGCGGGTCGCCGGCCCGCTCATCGCGAAGCCACGCCCGCCGATCTCGAGCCGCTCGGTCTCACCCCGCGCGAAGCGGAAGTGCTCTTTTGGGTCGCGCGCGGGAAAACCAACGACGAGATCGCGACCGTGCTCGGCATCGGTCTCACGACGGTGAAAAAGCATCTCGAAAGCACCTTCACCAAGCTCTCCGTCGAGAACCGCACCACGGCCGCCGCGATGGCGCTGGAGCGGATGGTGTAGGGGCGCAGGCTTGCTGCGCCCTTGCTTGGCCGGAACACGGCACGCGCCGTTACTCCTCAAGCTACCAAGGCACCAGCCAAGGCGCAGCAAGTCTGCGCCCCTACACCTACAAAAAAGCCGCGTGCGGAGGCACGCGGCTTCGTCGCCAAGCAACGGATACGGCAAGGCGCCTCAGGGCACCACCGCCAGCGCCGGCATCCGGCCGATGACGATATCGTAGCTCGGCGCCAACTTGAGGCGCGAGTGGAGGCCGTTGAGCCAGCCGGTGCGCTGCGTCGTATAGTCGGAAGTCGGGAGGCTCCAGGTGACGCCGGTGATTTGAAAACTGGCGTCGACCAGCACGCCGATCGTGCCGGTGCCGATGCCGGGGAGATGCGTGGCGACGCCGTTCACGAGCACCATTCGGGAATCGTTGGTGTGCAGGCTGCTCGAGCTATCGAGCACCTCCACCTCATAGTAGGTCGTGCCGGCGTAAGCGGGATTGGCGTTGGCGTGCGTGCTCGGGTAGGCCTTGGCGCTCGCGAGGTTGACGCGAGTGATGACCATCGCGTGGTCCTTGTCGTCGGTGCCGACCTGCGCCCAGAGCAGGATGTCGCCCGGCAGAGCGTGATCGAGCCGGGTGACTTGTTGCGCGAAGCCTTTGCCCGCTTTGAGCAGCGCGATGTATTGGTAAGGCGCGGGGCTGGCAGAGGTCTTTGTAACGTTGAACAACGGGTCGTAGAACGAGTGGCTGCTCCAACTCCAGTTGTAGCAGTGCTTGAGCAAGTGGGTGACGAGCGGCGCGCACTTCGCGTTGTTGCCGGGCAGCACGCCGGCGGGTTGGTTGAGAAACTGGATGAACGACGCGTCGCTCACGCTATTCCAACTGCCGCCGTAGCGGTTGAGCGAAATACCAGCGGCATCGGTGAACACACCCACGGCTTGGGCGCCGGTGATTTCGTCGACGAGTTGGAGGCCCTTGGCGACGTGCGCGGGTTGTGCGAACACCGCGACGGTGCTGACGAGGATCGCGGCGGCGACCACCAGTGTGCCGACGACGCGAGCCCACGTGGGCCGAGGTTGAGAAACGGATAATACGAGTTGCATGAGCGGAAGCGGAGTTTTGATGCGGATGAATTCCCGCGAAGCAGTATGCGCCACGGGCAGAACACCCATCATGCCGCAAAACCACCCGCCAGGATATTGGCCGAGTGGCGTGGGCCGAAGGGCGAAGGGCGGGGTGAGCACGGGATGCGCGGCCCCTTGCCCGTCCAGATCGGGGTCCGCGAGGCCGCCGCGCGACAAATCAGCCGGGCAGGGCTGGCCGTCTCTACCTTACCGCAAGAGCCACTCACACACGGAGATCACTCGCGCCCGGAGCGGCTCGCCGCGGGCGGCGAAGGCGCGCTGGTGCCGTTCATATTCGCTGCGGCCGGCCGGCGTCTCGATCGCGATCGGCTCAAAGCCCAGCGCGCGCAGATCGTAGGGGCTCGCCCGCATATCCACTTCGCGGATATCGCGCGCCAGCTCGAAGCAATCGGCCACGAGCTCGGCCGGCGTGAAGGGCGCGAGTTTAAAGGCCCACTTGTAGAGATCCATGTTGGCGTGCAGGCACCCGCGCTGCTCGAGCTGCGCGGTGTCGACCCGCGTCGGCTGCAATCGGTTCAACGGTCGCGCCGGCTCGGTGAAGAAACGGAATGCGTCGAAGTGCGTGCACGCCACCGGCGCTCCTTCGACGATCGCCGCGAGTGCGGCGGAGTCAAAGCGCAGCGGATACGCGTTGTGGCGGACCTGCTCCGGCGTCTGGCGATAAACCATCGCCCATTCGTGCAGGCCGTAGCAGCCGAAGAACGCAGGCCGACCTTGCATCGCACTCAACATGCCGCGCAGCCACGCGACAAATTCGCGGCGATGCGCGGGCAGGGTGGCGGGATCGAGCACCACGAGTTGCGGAGGCGAAACCCCCGCCTCAAACTCAGGCTGGTTCGGAAAAACGGCCCCACCTTCGGAGACTTCGCGATACTCGGGCCAGCGCAGGAACTCGCGCGCCGTTTCACCCGCCAGCGCCACATCCGGGCCAGGATGCCAGCGGCGCAGCCACGCCGGGCGAAAGGCATAATACGTGAACAGGAAATCGTAAACGGGATGGCTCTCGCCGCGCCCGGCACGTGCCTGGTGCGGCTCCGTCCACGCGCGCACGCGCACCTCGTGCGCCTGCCGGCGGGCTTGCCAGTCGGACTCATCGAGCACCGTGAGCGCGTGCGCCTCGATGTTCATGACCCGAACGTCCGTTCCAAAGATGCTCCGGGTGTTAGCGGGCGCCACGCCGCGCCAAATTCGCGCAACGCCAAGCGCACTCGCTCCAACTCTTCAGGGGTAATGTCGGGAGGAACCACCCCGCGCCGCCGACAACCGGCGATGAGGTTCTGCGCGAACTCCGCGGGGTCGGCCGCTCCGCCCCATTGGCCCGCCTGGAGACACTCGACCAGCGATTCAGTCTGGAGGGCCTGGGTAATCTTCGTCCACCCGCCCGCCTTCCCGTGCAGTTTCTCCGTCGCCTCCGCCATCGTGGCGCCCCGCGCGATGTGACCGAAGAGTGCGTCGTGCCACTCCAGCGTCGTCTCCACCACAAAATGAAATGCGTTGTGCGGCAGGATCCCTTGCCGGGGCATCTCGCCCGTGGTCGTGCTCCCGTCGGGTCGGACGCACGTCAGCGCGTCGGCCGTGGCCGCGGGCGGATTTTTTGTGAAGCGAACGAGCATGGCCGTGAAACCCCGCGGTCAGGCGCGCATCAAAAGTCTCCGCACGCCTTCAATCGGCGCGCCCTCGACTGGCGCGAGCGCCAGCGGCGAGCGCGCGCTGATCGCGGCGATGACCACCGGGTGCGTGAGGATCGGCCCGCTCAGCCCGGCGGGCAGCGTGTCGAGCGCAGTGTCAGGAAACAGTTTCGCCGCGACTCGCATCGCCAGCGCCACCAACTCCGAGGCGGAATCAAGCACCAGCTGATGCGCGGTGTGGTCGCCCTCCGCCGCGAGCCGCAGAATGGCGGGCGCAAGGCCTGCGATCTGCCGATTGGGATCGGCGTGATAATAGAAAAAGCGCGTGACGGCCGCCGCGTCCGCCGCCTCCCCGAGCTGCGTGTGATCGCGCACGGTCGGCCCGAGGCGCGACGGCGTTTGCCAGCCCTGTAGCTCGAGCAGCGCGCGGCCGATCGCGCGCCGACCGAGATCGTATCCGCTTCCTGGATCCCCAAAGCGCCAGCCGATACCGCCCGCGTAGTGCACGCTGCCGTCCGCGCCGCGCGCGGCGACGAACGAGCCGGTGCCGCCGTGCAACACGAGGCCGGGCCGGCCGTTTGTAGCGAGCTCCAGCACCGGCCAGGAATCGTCCGCGGTGAACGTTTGCCCGAAATCCGTCAACGTGGCGGCGGTTTCGCGCCAGAAGACCCGATTACCCGCAGCGTAGATGTGGGTGTGGGTGATGGACTGAGTTGAGAGTTGAGGGCTGAGAGTTGAGAGTAACTGAACGAGCGCGTCGGTGACGATGAGCCGCGCCTGCTCGGGGCCGACGACGCTCGGGTTGCAGCCCGGCGCGAGATGGCGCGCGACGATCGTGCCGGCCTCATCGAGGAGGATGCACTCGGTCTTGGTCCCGCCACCGTCGACGCCGATGCGATATGAAGTGCCCACGGAACACACGGAATACACGGAACCCCGACGAGCGGAATTTTATTTTCCGTGTGTTCCGTGTGTTCCGTGGGCAGTCCCGCCATCAGGCCAGCTGCTTGCTCAGGCGGTGGCGGTAGGGAGCGCCCACCGCGCGATTGTGATCGATGGCGCCCGGAATATTTTGCGAGCGGAGGACCGGCAGCGCGTGGCCGTTTTGTTTCAGCCATTCCATGACGGAAAGCATGAGCCAGTTGAGCAACGAGCCGCCGATGAAGGTGCTCGTCGGTCCGGTCGCGACGTCGTCCGTCAGTTTCATCACGGTGTCGCCGGGGACGCCGCCGTTATCGAGGAGGTAGTCTGACAGAGCGTGGAGATTCTGGCCGCCGGGATGCACGGTTTTGGCGGTGCTCGACATGGTGAGCGAGGTGAGTCCGACGACGATGCAGCCTTTTTTCTTGGCATGCAGCGCGACTTCGATCGGCGACGCATTTTTGCCGGAGTTGGAAATAACGATGACGACTTCGCCGGCGCGCAGCTCGTATTGGCGGTCGTAGCGCTCGACGAGCTTGGTGCCGTAGCCGACGAGGTTTTCGATAAAGCCGGCGGTGGGGTCGTTGATGCTGGTGATACAGACGAGGCCGCCGGCGCGGCCGACAATTTCGCGGGCGATGATCTCGCTGTGACCGCTGCCAAACGTGTGGATCACGTCGCCGCGCGCGACGGAAGCGCCGAGGACCGGCGCGAGCGCGGCGATGGTGGCCGCATTCTTTTCCCGCGCGGTAGCGAGCATCGCGAGGGAGCGGTCGTAGTAGGCGGAAGCGAGCGGAGACATGGTCGTTGTGAAATGAAGGTGGAGCGGGGGGGTGGAGGAAAACCAGGGGTAAAGTGGGGGGGGGGAGAGAGGTGTGTGGGAAGACCACAAACCCCACAACAA
>JANPIT010000244.1:0-2589 GCA_031425115.1 Opitutaceae bacterium
CCGTGACGCCGCCGAGGGCGGCGAGCGCGTAAACCACGTAGGCCGCACGCGAGCGCGGCCAGGGTGGGGCGACGCGAAAAGAGAAGGCCGCGGCGGGGCCGGGCTGGCCCTGGCGGTCGACCATGCGCACCTCGAAACGAAACGGGCCACCCTCGAGATTGGTGAATGCGATGTCGTTGCGCGTGGTCGTCGCGGACCAGGTGTCGTTGAAGCCGACGAGCCGGGTCTGAAAGCGC
Organism: Opitutaceae bacterium; assembly: GCA_031425115.1. Classification (GTDB taxonomy): domain Bacteria; phylum Verrucomicrobiota; class Verrucomicrobiia; order Opitutales; family Opitutaceae; genus ER46. The sequence goes on from JANPIT010000244.1 coordinate 237, forward strand.
TCGGACTCGTGGCGTCGGAACAATCCGGATACCCACGTGATGGTCATGGGCTCGCGCGAGTAGCGCAGCGCGAGCGACTCGGGACCCTGGCGGGGAAACACGAGTTCCCGACCTTCCGCCGAAACGGAGCGCACGAGGGGAGCGACTTGAAACGGGGGCGCGACGTAGCGCGCGAGATCGATGCGGAGCAGGCCCTGGTCGCCCTTCGCCCACACGACGCCGGGATGGCCGGCCTCGCCGGGCTCCCACGCGATCCGGTAAGGCGCGCCGGGCGAAAAGTAGTCTTGGATTTCGGGCGGCGGATTCTCCGGAGCGAAGGTGCCGTTGGCGAGCGCACGAAGGTGGAGAAGTGGATACGGCGACTCTTTCGTTTTGATGTCGGTCGCCAGTCCGTTGGTCCAAATCTCGCCGGGGGCGCCGCGCGCGACGGGGTTGAGCACGAGCGGGCGTGCGTCGAACGCGGTGAGTTCGCGGTAGAACGCGAAGCGGCCCGCGCTCGCGTCGAAACGGTAAATGCCTTGTGCGGTGTCGAAGAGGATTCCGAGCGTGGTGTCCCACAGGAAAATCGAGCCGTGGCCTTGCGGCAGGCCTTCGTCCTGGCCAAAGCGCGTGATGCTCGCGCTGCGCCAATCGTTCGCGCCCGGCGCGTGGGTCGCGCAGTAGATGCCTTTGCTCGTGGTGCCGACCCAGAGAGCGCCGGTGGCATCCTCGAACACGTCGTAGCAATCCGCGTCGATCCCCGGGAGATCGCCGTCGTCGCGCCAGGTGCCATCGGTCGCGAACGCGCCCGTGCCGATGCCGCGGGGGTGAGCGAAGAACACGCGCGACGGATCGGACTTCGACGCACTGAGGCCGACGAGGCCGTCGGCGCGAGGCGAGAGCAGTTCGAGTCCGTTCGCGGTCACGCGCTGAAGTCCGCGGCCGCCGGCGACGAGCAGACCTCCGCTGGAATGGCTGAGCAGCGAGGAGAGGCGGGTTTGCACATCGACGCGGGTATCGCGCTCGAAGCGCGCGGGCACGCGGGGATCGGGTGACGGGATGAGTCGATAGAGACCGTCGTTGCTCAAGTAATGCAGCACGCCTTTGTGCCGCTCGAAATCGCTGGCGCGGGCATCGGAGATGCCGCTGGAAACATGATCGAACACCGTGGCGGAGGACCGCCAGAGGACGCGCGCGGGGGCGTTGTTGGTTCCGACCCAAAGGCCGCCCTCGCGATCTTCGCCGAGGGAAAACGCGGTTGCGTGCGGCAGGCCGGACTCGCGTGAGACGTGGCGCAGGAGACGACCCTGCGCATCGAGGATGATGACGCCTTCGGAGACGGTGCCGATGGCGAGGGCATTGTCGTGCAACCGGAGCGCGGTGAGCACGGAGGTGCGGCGAAGCACGGCGTCGGCCTCGGTGGCGAACGGCGTGAGGGTGCCGTCGGCGTGGAGTTGGAAGAGCCCTTGATCGCCAAGCCCGAGCAGCAGCGTGGTGCGCTCGGTGCCGGCGACGACGAACGAATTACCCGACCGTGAGAGCTCGGGCGCGTTGCTCAACCGACGCAGTGCGTCGTCGGTGAATTCGTAGAGCCCATCGCCTTGGCGGTGGAGGATGAGCCGGTCCGAATCACGCGGGCCGCCCGCGCTCCCTGGGACGACGGACAGGCGGTTGCGGGCATCGCCGGCCAGCGGCCACGCACGGATGCTGCGATCGCTTTCCCGGTAGCGGAGGAGGTTTTTGTCGGTGGCGAAATAGATGTCGCCGCGCCAGGTCCGCACATCGCGGACGAAACCGAAGGGTTTAGCCTCGGGCGGAACGCGGTCGAGCAGCGAGGTGTAGCGTGGCTCGCCGGAGTCGGGTCGCGCGAGGACGCCGAGCTGTTCCTCGTCCCCCACGTAGATATCGCCTTGAGGTCCAGCCGCGAGCGCGCGGGTGAACGGTAATGGGAGTTTCAATACGCGCCAGGCGCGCCCGTCGTATTCCATCACGGCGAGCTGATTGCCGAAATACATCAGGCCTTCGGCGCTCTGGAACGGGCCGTGAAACTGCGCGTGAGCCTTGTGCTCCTGGCGGTTGAACGTGCGGATCAGTGGCCGGCCGGCCTCACTGGCAGTGGCCGGAATTGCGAGCGCGCCAACGCCGAGCGCGAGCACGACGAGAAATACACGAACGGCAAAACGAAGAAGGCGTGAAGCCATACTGGAGGCAGCGAGTGAAACCGTGCCGCGCGGCCGTGTCTAGTGTAGCGGCGAGCGCAATGGCGCGAGGGGTGAGAGCGGAAGGGTGGAGCGGCTTGTCCCCAAGATGCTGGATCGGATGGAGGGGCGCAGACTTGCTGCGCCCTTTCTTCGAGCGAACGCAAGGGCGCAGC